>JAZGEB010000061.1:0-2463 GCA_036478515.1 Parvularculaceae bacterium
GCCACTTCACCGCCTGCTGGAAAATTCTTCGCGCTCGCTAACGCCGCATGCCATGCAAGGCGTTTAAACGGTTTGCGGTTTGTGGGAATGCCCGCTTGCTTGGCCTCAGCGGCTCGAACCAGAGACAAGCCCTTGCCAAGAGCCAGCCGGTCGAGAATGTCATCCCGAGCCGCTTTGGCGATTTGCGGGCGACGGTCTGGCCGCCTTGCTTCGGGGGATTGGGGTAACGCGATCAGCATTGCAATTTGCGCATCGGTCAAATGCTGCGGCTCTTTGCCAAAATAGGACAGACTGGCCGCGCGTACGCCTTCAATATTGCCGCCATAAGGCGCAAGGGTAAGGTAGAGTTCGAGGATTTCAGCTTTGGATAATCTGGCTTCGATTTGCAGGGCCCGGATCATTTCGACTATTTTTGAGCCAAGATTTCGCGGCCGGGGCTCTAAAAGGCGCGCCGTCTGCATCGTGATCGTGGACGCGCCAGAGACAATTTCACCAGAGCTAACGAATGAGCCAAAAGCGCGGATGACAGCCAACCCATCAACACCCGGATGGCTCAAAAACCGCTTATCTTCAATCGTGAGCAAATGCTCGACGAAACCCTCATCAATATTTTTTAGGTCAGCCGCCAAGCGCCAGCGAATATCACCCTCGCTGACCTGCACTGGAAAGCCATGCAACCAACGGCCCTGATGGTCGGTTACAACCACCCCGGTTTTGGCCAAATGCAAGGGCGGCGGATAGAGTCGATCAAGAGCAACAATGGCGAGCACCAAAACGGCGAGACTGGCAAGCACCAGGCTTGCCAGAGAAAATCGCCATTTAATGTTCTTTATAGGTCTCACTATTGCGCCGCTTTGATGGTCATTCTTTGTTGCGATGTTCGGGCAAACTCTCCGGCCCGATACATATCTTCAATCACCGCGCCGGGCACGGCAAACTCACCCGGTGTCACCACTCGGGCGATATAGGCAAGGTTTAATCGGCCCCGCCTGCTTGACGAGTTTTTATAACGCTTCAAATCAATCGCAGCGACGAAACGGTCATCTCGGGCTTCGGCAACTTTTGGTCGCGACAAATCTCCAAGCCAGCGATAAACGCCGTTCGATCCAGCATCTTGCGGACTTAAGACTTGCTCAATCTCTAACCCCGCCGGCAACATATCAACAACAATACTGGCGTGATTTTGATAATCCGTTGGCGCGCCGGTCAGATGCACAACAACTCGATCATTCTGCTCTAAGGTGGACAAGTTTACCGGCTTGCCGGCAAGTGTGCGGAACGATTTGTTTAGCTTGAAACCATTTGCAACGGCGGGCGGCGCAGCTGTCGGCACGCCATAAATCGTCACCGAGCGATAGACCGTCCCCTCGCCCGCATTGGCAAAGCTTATACCGCCTTCCAAGCGGTCTGGGTCAATCACAAAGCTCGGTAAGCGGCCAAGATTTTCTGCCCCTTTACCATCGACACTAATGCGCATCTCACCAGCTTGATCGATCAACTTACCACTCGCCATCAACAAAAATGCTTTTTGCTGTGTGTTCAATTGATCCGCACTGCGCAACTGAGTGCTCAACTTGTCGAGCAACCGATCGACAGCGCCGCGGTTTTCCAGATCAGCAGCGATCGCAATCATCCCCGCAATATCACGCAAGGGTGACTGATAATAATCATAAGTATCATTATAATTGACCGCAGCTTCGGCCAATTTGAATGCATTGGCCGCGCGGGCTTTATCCCCCATCATCGCCAAAGCAGCGCCGATTTGCATCCGCGATAAGGGATCCGGCACTTTGGCAAGAAAACTATCATGGAAATAACGCAAATCCGACAGATCAGCTTTGCCTGCTCGGGCTAGCACATAATAGGCATAGGCCGCCGCTTGGCGCCGCAATTGTTCGGTCCGTTCGGCTTTTCTCGTTCCCTCCTCCAAGGTGAAGGTATAAGAAACGGATATCCAGCGATCGGTTGAGGTCATTTTTTGCATCGAGTGTAACGCCGCTTCCATCGCTGTATCCGGCACAGCATAGCCATTGGCTTTTGCCCGCATCAAGAAGTCAGTGACATAAGCCCCGATCCAGCCGGTGGCATAGCGATCATTCACCCGCCAGAGCCCAAATGCGCCGTCCGGGCTTTGCCGAGCGAGTATTTTATCAATTGCTTTTTGCACCCGAGGGCGAAGCTCGCGCTGAGCGCCATCGCCGGTAAGTCCGCCAAGGCGATCAGCGTATAATAATGGCCAAGCCGATGAGGTCAGTTGCTCCGTACACCCATAGGGGTAGCGGTAAAGACTATCGAGCAAGGATTGCGGGTCAATGCCTTTTAACGGGGAGTAAGACACTTTCAGCTCCAATGACCCCGGCAAATAACCAGAGGCCAGCTTGCTATCAAGGCGGAAGGTTTCGCCTTTTCCTTGGCTCGCGGTTTTCACTTCAGTCACTGGGAACCATGGGGCCCGGGATTGAA
>JAZGEB010000062.1:0-7511 GCA_036478515.1 Parvularculaceae bacterium
AGGGAATTCCTCCCGATTTTCACAAAGTATGGCCAGAACAAGCGCTGGAAACCCTGCCCCACTGCCAAAATCGACCAGAGTTTTGCTGCCCTTGGGAATAAGCGGATAAAGCTGCGCTGAATCCAAAAAATGACGCTCTTCAGCCTGCGCTAGTGTTGATTTTGCCACCAGATTGAGTCGCTGCCCTTTATCCTGCAACAGCTCATTATAATGGCGCAGCTTGGTTTTTTCGGCATCGGACAGGGCCAGCGCGGCCCATCTTGGATCATTGAACATGGCGGTCTTCTTTGGTTAGTTTCGGTTGATCTTTGCGAATAGCGGCGAGGACAAGCGCCAAAGCAACCGGGGTAACACCCTCAATCCGGCCTGCTTGGCCGAGAGTTTCCGGGCTTGCCTCGCTTAGTTTTTGCCGCACCTCATTGGAGAGGCCGGTTATCAGGTCATAGTCAAAATCACGAGGGATCTTCAACGCTTCGTCGCGCTTGAACGCCGCGACATCCGCTTGTTGGCGATCGATATAACCGGCATAAATCGCCTCAATCTTCAGCTGCTCGCGGATATCCTCGCGCATCTTGCCTAACTCAGGCCAGACTTTCACTAGGGCTTCGTCTGTGGTTGACGGATACGCCATATAGTCCAGCACGCTGCGTTTGCGCCCGTCCTGGTTCACTTTCAGTCCGAAACCAGCGGCTTTCGAGGGCGACATCAGAGTTTCAGTCGTCCATTTGCGCGCCTGATCAAGCAAATCTCGTTTCACGTGAAAGACTTCAGCCCGCTCTGGCCCGACACATCCATGCTCAATACCAATGCCCGTCAACCGTTGGTCGGCATTATCTGCCCGCAAAGTCAGGCGATATTCAGCCCGGGAGGTAAACATCCGATAGGGCTCGGTCACTCCTCTGGTAATCAGATCGTCAATCATCACCCCAATATAGGCTTGCGAGCGGTCCAGGATGAGCGGCGCCAGATCGCAGGCTTGCCGCGCCGCATTCAGCCCGGCCATCAGACCTTGTGCCCCCGCCTCTTCATATCCGGTGGTGCCATTAATCTGTCCGGCCAGGAACAAGCCCGGCAGGGCTTTGACTTCCAAGCTCGAGGTCAGAGCCCGTGGGTCAACATAATCATACTCAATCGCATAGCCATAGCGGATGACTTTCGCATTTTCTAATCCGACTATGGTTTTCAGGAAGGCCGCCTGCACATCCTCGGGCAAGGAGGTGGAAATACCATTGGGATAGACGCTTGGATCGTCCAAGCCTTCTGGCTCAAGGAAAATCTGATGGGCGTCACGCTCGGCAAAACGCACCACCTTGTCTTCAATCGAAGGGCAATAGCGCGGACCGCGGCCAGAGATGCTGCCGCTAAAAACCGCTGACTTCTCGATATTTGCGGCAATGACCGCGTGGGTATCGCTATTTGTATAGGTGACGCCGCAGGCAATTTGCGGCACCGTAATCTCGTCAGTGAGGAAAGAGAACGGCACCGGGCGCTCATCGGCGGGCTGCATTTCCAACCGATCCCAATCTATCGTCCGGCCATCAAGCCGCGCCGGGGTGCCTGTTTTCAACCGTCCCATGGGCAACCCAAGTTGATAGAGCCGATCCGACAAGCCGATCGCAGGCGCCTCCCCTATCCGGCCCGCCGGGATACGCTGGTCGCCAATATGGACCATCCCGTTCAAAAATGTTCCGGTGGTCAGGACCACGGCTTTGGCCCTGATCTCTTGGCTATCACCAGTGATAATCCCCGCAACCCGCCCTTGGTCAAGGATCAGATCTTCGACAGAGCACCCAAGAATGTCCAAGCCCTCACGTGCGCGCAATAATCTTTGCATGGTTTCACGATAGAGCTTGCGATCCGCTTGGGCCCGAGGCCCCCGCACCGCCGGGCCTTTTGACCGATTGAGCATCCGAAACTGGATCCCTGATTGGTCAATCACCCGAGCCATCAGTCCGTCCAGCGCATCTATTTCCCGGACCAAGTGCCCTTTGCCCAAGCCCCCAATCGCTGGATTGCACGACATCTCGCCAATTGTTTCGACCTTATGGGTCGCCAATAAGACCTGCGCCCCTGAGCGCGCTGCCGCATCTGCTGCTTCGCAACCCGCATGGCCGCCACCAATAATGATGACATCATAAGAAGAAAGAGAACTCATAACGAGCATGTAGCGTCTACAGTGAAGGCTGGCTAGACAAAAGGCGCGCGGTTGCTCCGGTTTCACGTGAAACATTTTTATCTAAATGAAATTCAAGCTTAGCTTAAAACACCACCCCAAGAGTCACCATGTTTCACGTGGAACGTCTTACTTACCGATACAAAAAGAGGCGAAGATTTCCCCAAGGACGTCCTCAACCCCGACATCCCCCGTAATTTGGCCCAAAGACTGGATTGCGATATGGATATCCTGCGCTGCCATTTCTGGACCCTGTTGCAATGCATCCAATGATCGGTTGAGGGCCATACTCGCCGCCTCCACCGCATAAACATGCCGCGCACGCGTTAGCGCCGGCTCTTCCCCACTGCCGCAAAGCGCTCCCACCTTAGCTTCGAGCTGAACCAGAAAGTCTGCCAAACCTGCTCCGGTCTTAAGGGATATGGCCAAGCCAGCCGCTGGCTTGAGATCATTTTTATTCCACAGCAGGATATCTCCCGCGTGAAGGTTTTCCCCAATCGTATCACGCCCGCCGGGGTCATCCGCCGCAACCATCCCGATACGCAGATCGGCTTTAGCTGCTTTGGCCAAGGCCCGGCGAATACCCTCTTGCTCAATCGCATCATCGGTAGCGCCGCGCAGCCCAGCTGTATCAATGACCGTCACCGGTACACCCGCCAACTCAATCCGGCACTCAATCGCATCCCGGGTGGTTCCAGGGGTGTCGGAAACAATCGCGATATCGCTCTTGGCTAGCCAATTTAACAAGCTCGATTTACCGGCATTGGGCGCGCCCAGCAAAACAATCGTCACACCCTTGCGCACTCGCTGGGCCTTACGGCTCTGGTCTAAAAATATTTGTAATTCTGCGATGAGCTGCTCGATCACCGGGCGCGCCCGAGCTTCAATCTGGGCTGGAATAGCCGCTTCATCGGGAAAGTCTATTGCGGCCTCTAAAGGCGCTAAACAGCCGATTAAATGCTGTCGCCAGCGCTGGCCAACCTCGGAAAGCTGGCCGCCCAACTGACCCAAAGACTGTTTGTGTTGCTTTATCGTTTCGGCGTCGATAAGGTCTGCGAGGGCCTCAGCCTGAGCCAAATCCAACTTGCCATTGCGAAACGCGCGCTCGGTAAATTCACCCGCGTCAGCGGGCCGAATGCCCTGATTTGAGAGGGCATCAGACAGCGAAGCAATCACTGCCAATGAGCCATGGAGTTGAATTTCGGCCATGTCCTCGCCGGTGAAGCTGGCGGGCCCCGCGAACAAAAAAACCACCCCTTTGTCGATCAAATCGCATGTTTCAGGATCCCGAACTGGCCTGATATAAACCTGCCCAATACGATCCATCTCGCCACAAAAGGCAGTTGCGATAATATGGGCTCGCGCGCCGCTGAGCCGAAAAACCGCAACGCCGGAACGCCCTGCCCCGGAGGAAAGAGCAAAAATTGTATCATCAGAGCGGGCCATTATTTCTTAGGCTTATCCCCAGCCATACCCGCCATCATGGTCGCAAAGGCTGTCTGCATCTGCTCCATGCCCGCACCGCCGGTTGAGTAAAATTTCTCCATCAGTCGCGTGGGATCCGCCAAACTGTCGAGATTTTCCTTGGCCTGCTTTTCCATCTCCTTGGTGATGATTTTATGCACCGAGGTGAGATCTGGTAGACCAAAAAAGCTACGTGCTTCTTCTGGGGTGCAGTCAATATTGATTGTCAGTTTCATGGCAGACCCTTTATAGGTGGCTAATCCCCTTGGTTTGCCATAGATGATGGTTTTTTGCGAGAGTTGAAACATGCGCCATAGATTGATTTTTCCAACGCTGGTTTTCCTATCTCCCCTCGCCCTTTGCGCCTGCGGCGCAGATCCGGCTCCTGCCATACCAGCTGATAAAAGCAGTCAGATACAATCGCTGGCGATCAAACCAAGCGCAGGGATCAGTGAATTTTTCGACTGCGTCGATGCCGCCGGCGTGCCCCTGATCAGCGCCCATCGCGGCGGGTCGCCAGAAAACGCCCTGTCCGGTATGGCCGCTACACTAACGAAAATTGCTGCGATACCGGAAATCGATGTCGCCAGTCTCGCTGATGGCACCCTCGTCTTGATGCATGATGACACTGTCGAGCGGACCACCAATGGCACTGGGACCGTCGCCGATATGTCATTGGCGAATTTTCAAGCCTTGGAGCTTGACGACACCGATGGCGAGGCACCGCCGCTCTTTTCCGATGTTCTCGCTTGGGCAAAAGGTAAAACCATCTTGCAGCTCGATCTCAAACCATCAACTGATTATGATGATGTCATCGCCATGGTACGCCAACACCAAGCGCAGGACCGGGTGATTTTTATTACCTATACAATCGGCCAAGCAAAGCTCTTGCATCGCAAAATGCCCGAAGCGATGTTGTCCGTCACCATCGATAGGCAGCAGCGATTGCAAGCTTTTCTGGCGACCGATATTCCGCCGTCAAACATTCTCGCTTGGACTGGAACATCTCAGCCAAATCCCAAACTCTATAAAACCCTGGATAACAAAGGCATTGAGGTGATTTTTGGCACCCTTGGCGGCAGCAGGGCGATTGACAAACAGATTAAATCGTCCGGCAACTATAGTCAGTATGCGGATATAATACACCAAGGCGCTGATATTATTGCGACTGATTTTCCGCAAGATGTTGCCAAGGCTTTGCAAGATAGCGGTCTGACCCTCCACGCCCCGAAATGTGGGCTTGGACAATAGCGCAATAGGCAGCGTGTATTTGGTGGATTATCGCTTCGCTTAATCCACCCTACTGTTAGGTATTCATCGAATCAAAGAAGTCATCATTGGTTTTAGTCTGACGCAATTTATCAAGCAGGAACTCGATTGCATCCCCTGGGCCCATTGGCGATAGAATACGCCGAAGGATGAAGACTTTCGAGAGGTCTTCCTTGGATACCAGAAGATCCTCTTTGCGCGTGCCGGATTTGGCAATATCGATCGCCGGGAACACCCGTTTATCCGCAACCTTACGATCCAGCACGATTTCGGAGTTGCCGGTGCCTTTAAATTCTTCGAACACCACTTCATCCATTTTAGACCCAGTATCAATCAGGGCGGTAGCGATAATCGTCAGCGAACCGCCTTCTTCGATATTACGCGCCGCGCCGAAAAAGCGCTTTGGCCGTTGCAAGGCATTGGCATCAACCCCGCCGGTCAGGACTTTGCCTGAGGAAGGGACAACCGTATTATACGCCCGGCCAAGGCGGGTAATTGAATCAAGCAGGATCACAACATCGCGGCCATGCTCAACCAGACGTTTGGCTTTTTCGATCACCATTTCAGAAACCGCGACATGGCGCGACGCCGGTTCATCAAAGGTTGATGATACAACCTCGCCTTTTACCGAGCGTTGCATGTCGGTGACTTCTTCTGGCCGTTCATCAATCAACAAGACGATCAAATAACATTCAGGGTGATTGGCCGCGATCGAATGAGCAATGTTTTGCAGCAAGACGGTTTTACCGGTCCGCGGCGGCGCCACGATCAAGCCACGCTGGCCTTTACCAAGCGGCGCGACCAAATCAATTACCCGGGAGGAGAAATCTTTTCCGTCCCCTGTCGTGACTTCCATTTTAAACCGTTCATCAGGATAGAGCGGTGTCAAATTATCAAAGTGGACTTTATGACGGGCCTTTTCCGGGTCTTCAAAATTAATCGTCGCAACTTTTTTCAAAGCAAAATAGCTCTCGCCATCTTTTGGACTGCTAATTTCACCGATCACCGTGTCGCCAGTTTTCAACGCATGTTTGCGGATCACACTTGGCGAGGCGTATATATCGTCAGGCCCAGCCAGATAATTGGCTTCAGGGGAGCGCAAAAATCCAAAGCCATCAGGCAAGATTTCCAACACGCCATTACCGGTAATTTCGCAGTCATTTTCTGCCAGTTCTTTCAGGATTTGAAACAACATGTCTTGCTTGCGCATGACAGAAGCATTTTCAACGCCAACTTCTTCGGCGAATGAAACGAGTTCTGCTGGCGTTTTGGCTTTTAGTTCATCAAGGGTAATGGCGCTGGGAAGCATGGGAAAATCACCGTTCAGTCATTTAATCGCGCGCTGTAATAGCGCCCGGTCAAAGGAGGTTCAAAATTTGTCTTTGGTGTAAGATCAGATAACGAGCAGGACGCCCGCTGAGCTAATCTTAAGCAGATATATAGGTCAATCGTCAAGGCTTGCTTTTGACAAGCTTAAAATGGCTTCACAATGACCATGATAATGATCAGGATCATCAAGACAAAAGGAACCTCATTACAAATTCGCCAATATTTTATCGATTTAGGCCGTTCTCCGGCGAGAAATTTTTTATACGCGCCAGCATAAAGCCCATGAATGGCAGATATCCCGACCACACCAGCAAATTTTATCAGGAACCAAGCTGACATCGCATAATCAGGCCTCGCGATGAGTAATAAAATCCCCAGCAGCCAGACCCCGATCATCGACGGATTAATAATCCCTTTCAGCAATCGACGCTCCATCACCAGAAAAATCTTTTCCGCCTCCCCGCCAATGGTTGATTGCAGGTGGTAGATGAATAGTCGCGGCAAATACATCATCCCCGCCATCCAGGCGACGACCAGCACGAGGTGAAAAGATTTTATCCACGGATAGAGAGTGATGAGCAATTCTTGCATTAAATCCCTCGTATGATTTTGACTAATTGGGCGACATATTCCGGCGGTGTTTCAGGCACAAAACCATGACCCAGATTAAAGATATACGGCATGTCCGCAAAGCAATCGCGCAAATCAAGCGCTGCCTTGGCCATCACATCGCCGCCTTTGACCACTAATAAAGGATCGAGCCCGCCTTGGATTACTTTTGTCGGGGATAGATGCTCGCGAACCCAATGCCAGGGCAACCCTGTATCAATCGAGAGGGCGTCGAAGCTTTCTTCCTTCGCATAAGACTGATAATGCGGCCCGGCCCCTTTGGGGAACGCGATAATGGGCACTGCTGGGTATTTTTCTTTGACCCGCCGGGCAATCATCGCTGTCGGCGCAAAGCAAGCCCGCTTGAACAAGTCTTCGGGTAATCCTGCGGCCCAGCTATCAAATAATTGCACCGCATCTGCCCCGGCTTCAATTTGAGCAATAAGATAGTCGGTTGTGACGGTTACTAATTTATCAATCAGCAAATCAAAGGCATCTGGTTGGTCATACCAAAAGCTACGCTGGGCACTGGGGTCTTTAGTCCCTTTGCCGGCCAACATGTAAGTCGCTACTGTCCAAGGCGCACCAGCAAAGCCGATCAAAGCCTTGCCCGGATCTAATTGGCTTTTAACCCGAGCAACAGTTTCAAACACCGGCGCTAAATAGT
>JAZGEB010000063.1:0-8916 GCA_036478515.1 Parvularculaceae bacterium
TATCCGTCTGCCGGGCTACACGGAAGAAGAAAAAGTGCAAATTGCCCGCCGTCACTTGATCCCTAAGCAAATGGAAAACCATGGGCTAAAAGAGGGTGAATGGGAAATTACGGATGCCGGGCTGCTCTCATTGGTGCGTTATTATACCAGAGAAGCAGGCGTGCGAAATCTTGAACGGGAAATCGCAAATTTAATCCGTAAAGCAGTCCATGAAATTGAGTTGGCAAAAACCAAAGAAGTCCGAGTTAGCGACAAAAACATCAATGATTACGCCGGGGTCAAGAAATTTAGCTTTGGCGAGATTGATGGCGAAGATTTGGTCGGCGTTGTTACCGGTCTGGCGTGGACCTCTGTTGGCGGTGACATTCTCAAAATCGAAGGCTTGAAAATGGCCGGGAAGGGCCGGGTCACCCCAACCGGGAACCTCAAAGATGTGATGAAGGAATCGATCTCCGCAGCATCGTCTTATGTTCGGGCGCGGGCGGCGGATTTTGGCATTAAGCCGCCGATTTTTGAAAAGACCGACATTCATATTCACGTGCCAGAAGGGGCGACACCAAAAGACGGGCCGTCTGCTGGCGTGGCGATGGCAACTGCAATCGTCTCTGTGCTGACCGGTATTCCGGTGCGTCGTGACATTGCCATGACCGGGGAAATTTCTCTGCGCGGCCATGTCTTGGCCATTGGTGGCTTAAAGGAGAAACTACTCGCTGCTTTGCGGGCTGGAACAAAAACTGTCTTGATCCCCGCCGAAAATGAAAAAGACCTGGCGGATATTCCGGCCAATGTCCTCGAAGCGTTGGAAATAATACCGGTTAAAACCGTGGATGAAGTTCTGGGCCATGCGCTGACAGAACCACTGGTCCCGATTGAGTGGACCGAAGAAGACGCCGCAGCATTGGCAGCCAAGAAGCCGCCATCAGATGATAGCGGCGCGGTTGTGACACATTAAGCAAATACCGGGGCCTACCGGGCCCCGGTATTTTTATAGTTACTCGGCGATTAACCTTAAACCATCCTTACACACATTAATACTTTGAAAATGTTTGGCCCATATCATAGGCTCTATATCATTTGAGGGCGTTGTGGGTTTTGTTAAATCTATCATTGTTGGGCTAGCAATAGCGACTTTGTGGCAAGCGCCAGCGCAGGCCAATACCAGTCTGTTTAATGTCCGCGATACCGGCGGTAATTGGCTTGGCGGCATGACAACTATTTCTGAAGCCAGATCGGCTGTGGACTATTATAGCCTATCCAGCTGGTCGGCTCATCCAGGGTTCAATCTGAACGCCAATGGCATGCATATGTTCTTGCATGAAGATACGACCACCGGCGTGTTTTCTCTAGGCGTTGTCTTGGACCGAATTTCAGATGGCTCTGCAGGACGACTGAACGGTAGCCTCTCCGGCCTCGGCGCAGGGGCAAGTGTGGCGCTGTCCGACGATGCTGGTGAAGCGACAATCATTAGCCCAGGCACAGCCAGTTTTAACTTCCGCTGGTTCAATTGCTGTACAGATGGTTTTGTGATTAGCGGCGTAGACCCAAATAATCTGTCTTTGGTCTTTAATGTGCTGTCGAGCAATGGCTTAACCGACTTGTATTTTGTCAATGGCAATGGCTCAATGACCTCGTCGCCCATTAGCAATGGCACGTTTTCATTTTCGGTCTCTTCGGCGCCAGAACCATCGACTTGGGGCTTGATGATATTTGGCTTTATCGGAATGGCGGTGCGCCTCAAAGCACAAAAAAGCGCCTCCCAAAGAGACGCTTTTCCGGGGCAACCTGTCGGCTGCTGATTAGTTTAATTTATGCGCTTCGCGGTCGAGCTCTTTCATCGACTTTTGCAATTTTTCAAACGCCCGGACTTCGATCTGACGAATGCGCTCGCGCGAGACATTAAATTCGGTAGAGAGCTGTTCGAGGGTTTTGGGTTTCTCGGTTAGCTTGCGCGCGGTGATGATTTTCTGCTCGCGTTCATTCAAGCCAGCCATGGCTTGTTCGAGCAATTCCATCCGCATTGAGAATTCATCTGATTTGACCAAATCCTCTTCGGCATCGACGGCATTATCATCAACCAGCCAGTCCTGCCATTCGCCGCCACCATCCGCATCGCGGCTCATCGGCGCGTTGAGCGAGGCTTCGCCACCCGACATGCGCCGGTTCATGGAGATGACTTCTTCGTCCTTCACACCGAGTTTGGTCGCGATATGCTCGACATGCTCAGGCCGCAAATCACCATCTTCGACCGCATCAATTTGGCCTTTGATTTTGCGTAAGTTGAAAAACAGTTTCTTTTGCGCAGCGGTGGTGCCGATTTTCACCAGTGACCAAGAGCGCAGGATATATTCTTGAATAGAGGCCCGGATCCACCACATCGCGTAAGTCGAAAGACGGAAGCCTTTTTCCGGATCGAATTTCTTCACCGCCTGCATCAGGCCAACATTGCCTTCGGAAATAACTTCTCCGGTTGGCAGGCCATAGCCGCGATAGCCCATGGCAATTTTTGCCACGAGACGCAAATGCGACGTGATCAGCCGTTGGGCCGCATCGGGGTCCTCATGCTCGGCAAAGCGCCGCGCCAGCATATATTCTTCGTCTCGTTTCAACATTGGAAACTTGCGAATTTCTGATAGATAGCGCGACAGACCGCCTTCGGGTGAAAGTGATGCCGTCGTGTTAATCAAAGCGTTAGCCATATGGGGGTGTCCCTTCGTCTTATATTAGAGGCAGCAACGTGCCGCCCCAACCCTCTGTATTATAGATTGGGTGCGCGGGGCTATTTGTGAAGGGCCGGCCTCGTTAATAATTTGTGAGAATTAAAAAATCTCAATAAAAACAGTAACATAATTATATTTCCCCGAGGCCTGTCGGAAGCTGAAAAAAAGCGTTAGACGGGCGGGGCAGCAAGTTTTTTCAAAGGCGCATTTATGTCCATATCGATCAACAGTACATTCGACGGCGGCAATATTATTTGTCATGATTGCTCTGATCCAGCGGCGATCCGGTTGGAAATCCGCCAGGATAACAAATCCGATTTTTATCAATGGTTCTATTTTCGCATGACTGGCGGGGCCGGTAAGGCTTGCGCGATGACCCTCGAAAATGCCGGGGGCTCAGCCTATCCCGTTGGCTGGGATGCATATCAAGCGGTTGCCTCATATGATCGCGAAACATGGTTTCGTGTGCCGACTGACTATAAAGACGGCAAATTGACCATTCGCCATACGCCCGCTTTCGAGGTTGTCTGGTTTGCTTATTTTGCGCCTTACACGATGGAGCGCCACGCGGACTTAATCGCCTCGGTGCAACAGGCAGATCGCAGTCATGTCAGTGTGCTTGGCCAAACTCTTGATGGCCAAGACCTTGATCTGGTGCAAGTCGGCGAGCAGGGGGGGGATAAAACAAGCATGTGGGTCACCGCGCGTCAGCATCCTGGCGAGACCATGGCGCAGTGGTGGATGGAAGGGTTTCTCGAGCGGCTGCTCGACGCTGATGATCCTGTTGCCCGGACACTGCTTGAGCGTCATGTGTTTTATATCGTACCGAATATGAATCCTGATGGGTCAAAACGGGGCCATCTTCGCACCAATGCCTGCGGTGCTAATCTCAATCGCGAATGGGATAAAGCGAGCCTGGAGCGCAGCCCGGAAGTTTATCATGTGCTGGAAAAAATGAACCAGACCGGTGTTGATTTCGCGTTAGATGTTCATGGCGATGAAAACTTACCGTATAATTTTATCGCCGGGGGCGAGGGCGCGCCAAAATTTAAGCCTGCAACTAAGAGCTTGCTCGATGCGTATAAAGCCGCCTTGTGTCTTGCCAGCCCCGATTTTCAAACTGAATTTGGCTATGATGTCGATGCGCCAGGCACAGCTGATTTAAGCATTTGTACCAATTATTTGAGCGAGACATTCGGGTGTCTGGCGATGACCTTGGAAATGCCGTTTAAAGATAATAAGAATTTGCCGGATCCACATATGGGGTGGTCGCCAGAGCGTTGCCGCAAACTTGGCGCTGCTAATCTTGATGCCATGCTGGCGATGGGCAAGCGTTAGCGGTGAGCTTTACAGTTGTTCCAGAACAGCGACGACGCGTTGGAAATCTTCTGGCGGCTCGACTTCGAAGCGTAAAGGTTTGCCTGTCACCGGATGCTCAAACCCCAATATGGTGGCGTGCAACGCTTGGCGTTTGAACTTCGCCAGCACCTCTAAAGCCGCATCGGTGGCCGCTTCGCCGGGCTTTAGCCCAGCCAGTCCCGGCCCGCGGCCATATAGTTGATCGCCGATCAGCGGGTGGCCAATATGGGCCATATGCACGCGGATCTGGTGGGTGCGACCGGTTTCCAATTGGCACGAAATGAGACTGGCGACGCTATCGCCGGGAAGCTTTGCCCGTCCGATGCCATAGCTTGCAAGCTTGCGATAATGGGTCACCGCCCGTCTGGCGGAGGGATTAGACTGCGGTTTGACCACGGCCATTTTTTTGCGATCAGAAGAGCTGCGGCCAAGATGCGCGTCAACGCTGCCAATGCCGGGGCGCGGCGCGCCGATGGTCAGGGCAAGATAGACCCGCTCAATGTCATGGGTGGAAAAATTTTCGGTTAAGCCTTGATGGGCCTCATCATTCTTGGCCACGACCATGACCCCAGATGTGTCTTTATCAAGCCGGTGGACAATGCCCGGGCGCGCCACGCCGCCAACACCAGAGAGGCTATCGGCGCAATGATGGAGCAGGGCGTTGACCAGTGTCCCGGTCCAGTTGCCTGCTGCCGGGTGGACAACAAGCCCGGCTGGCTTGTTGATGACGATCAAATCGAGATCTTCATAAAGTATCTCGAGCGGAATATTTTCCGGCAGTGGGATCGCATGTGCAATTTCTGGCATGGTAATCTCAAACAGGTCGCCAGGGCGCACTTTCAGGGCCGGGTTTTTAATCGCGGTGCCCTCACGTGTGACATTGCCGCGCTTGATAATCTCTTTCATTCGCGAGCGTGTGTGACCGCCAAAACGATCAGCCAACCAGCGATCAAGGCGTCGGTCAGCTTCCTCATCGCCGACGCGCAAGGTGCCAGTCTCGCCTTGTTCCGGCAGGACATCTTCCATATTTACATCATCATCATGAGAGCTGGTCATCGGGCTTTCGTAACGCCTTTGGACCCCATGTCAAACCCATGCGAGGTTGTGCGAAAATATCAGTTTGGCTCACGGATTTGTGAGGCCACCGGGGATAACTGAAAGGTAATAATTTAATTGCGCCTCTGCCCTTTTATTGGCGTGATGAAGTGCCACTTAGGGGGTAGGTCATTGGTTAAACAATGATCTGGCGGGGTACCAGTATCCCCTCGTTCCCCCTCGACGGTACCCCGCCTTCCTATGCCTCCAGTGAATCATTCCGTTATCGGAATATGTCGCTGGAGGCTTTTTTTGCGCGTATCCTCGCATGATAACCAAAAGCCCCGACGCGCAGAGTATGGGGTCGACAAATTGGGGCTCTTATCAGGATGCTTTTCATTTGCGGCGTAATCGGTTAGGCCGAAGACAGTTAAGGTTCTGGAGATGCTCTAAATGTCTGATGACAAAAAATCTGCCTATAAAGGCCCGTCTCGGGTATTTTCCGGGGTGCAGCCGACAGGCAATCTCCATCTTGGCAATTATCTTGGCGCGATCCGCAAATTTGTTGATCTGCAACACCAGATGGAGAGTATTTTTTGCATTGTCGATATGCATGCAATCACCGTGTGGCAGAACCCGCGCGAGTTGCGGGCGCAGACGCTAGAAATTGCAGCGGCCTATTTGGCCGCGGGTATTGATCCGAAACAGGCGATCATTTTCAATCAATCAGCGGTCCCTGCTCATGCAGAATTGGCTTGGATATTCAATTGCGTTGCGCGCATGGGGTGGCTCAACCGGATGACCCAATTTAAAGACAAAGCTGGCAAAGATAAAGAGCGCGCTTCGGTCGGATTGTTTGTTTATCCAAATTTGATGGCCGCAGATATTCTCGCTTATAAAGCAACTCATGTACCGGTCGGGGATGATCAAAAGCAGCATCTTGAATTGTGCCGTGATATTGCGGTGCGATTTAACAATGAATTTAAGGCAGACAATTTCTTTCCCGAGACCGAGCCTTTGATCCAAGGACCGGGGGCGAGGATCATGTCGTTGCGCAATGGCGCCGCAAAAATGTCGAAATCAGATCCGTCCGATAATTCACGCATCAACCTAACAGATGATGCGGACATGATTGCGAAGAAATTTAAAAAAGCAAAAACTGATCCAGAACCATTACCCATGGATATGGCTGGACTAGCGCAGCGCCCGGAAGCGGATAATTTGGTCGGCATTTTTGCCGCTCTATCAGATCAGACCAAAGAACAAGTGATGATCGATTATGGTGGCCAAGGGTTTGGGTCATTCAAGCCAGCCTTGGCCGATCTTGCAGTTTCTAAGCTCGCGCCGATTGCGGACGAGATGCGCCGGATTATGGATGATGATGCCTATCTTGAGGGCGTCTTGCGAGATGGGGCAGAGCGCGCTGATGCGATTGCCGCGCCGATCTTGAAGGAGACAAAAAAGGTGGTAGGCTTTATAGTCTAAACAAAAAAAAGGCCAGGCGGATAAGATGGAGAATATGTTGCGTAAAGGATTGGTGGTGTGTGTCGCTTTGTTGCTGATGGCCGGGTGCGGGCAAAGCAAGGATGCTGAAATTGTCGAGGCGATGCCGTCGGTTGACGGCGCCACAGTTCAGCCGACAATTCGCGCCAGTGACAGTTCCTCTGCGAGCCAGCAAAGCGTGCGGTTTGCGACCTTTAATGTCTCTCTTTTTCGGGACAAGGAAGGCGGTTTGAAACAAGCGATCCTGGCTGGCGATGACCCCCAAATGCAAGCTGTAGCAGACATTATCAAACGCGTTCAACCGGACGTTTTATTGCTTGCAGAATTCGATTTTGATCGCAAAGGCGAAAGCTTGTTTGCCTTTCGCGACGCCTATTTAGGCAAAGAGACTTATCCTCATATTTTAGCAATCCCGTCCAATACCGGGGTGAGTTCTGGCATCGATTTAAATGGTGATGGCAAAATCGTGACCAAGCCGGGCAGCCGCGACTATGGCGGTGATGCCTTTGGGTTCGGTCGCTTCCCCGGTCAATACGGGTTTGCTTTAGTGTCAAAATATCCAATTGACCGGGCCAATATTCGCAGTTTTCAAAAATTCAAATGGCAAGATATGCCTGATAATTCGATGCCGGCTGAATTTTATAGCGCTGATGCAAGTTCCGTGTTTCGGCTATCATCGAAAAACCATGTTGATATTCCTGTCCTGATTAAGGCGAGCCCGGTGCATATCATTGCCGCGCACCCGACCCCGCCGGTGTTTGATGGGCCCGAGGATCGAAATGGACGACGCAACAATGATGAAATTCGTCTGCTCGCGGATTATATCACGCCGGATGCTGGGGATTATCTGATAGATGATCAGGGCCGCACAGGCGGATTGGGGTCGGAGCAACGATTTATTGTGATGGGAGATTTGAATGCTGACCCAATCGATGGCGACACTTTTGGCGCTGGTATTGGTCAGCTTTTAGATAACCCGATGATCGAAGACGTAACGCCTTCAAGTGCAGGCGCGGCCGCCGCGTCATTGCGTCAGGGCGGGGTGAATATGTCCCATAATTTGCCCGCTCGTCAGGATACGTCTGATTTTGCCGATAAGGGGTCGGCTGCTTCTGGGAATATGCGACTTGACTATGTTCTACCGTCAAAATTCGGGCTGACGCCAATATCGTCGGGGGTTTTTTGGCCAGAAGAAGAAGCTGATGGGTTTGACTTAGTGGGAGACGGGCACCCGGTTATATCGTCAGATCATAGACTTGTCTGGGTTGATATTGTGGTCGAGTAGGGACTCTGGTTGAGCGCTCGCGGTCACTCGGAAATTTGATCATCCATGGCCATAAGGACCCGAGCAGCGGGGATTTCATTGGCGCTCTTTGCATCAATTTGTTGCGCCCAGCTGATGGCGAGGGGAAACACTTCTGCATATTCGTGTGGATCAGCAATAGCAGGGACCAGAACAGTGCTTTTGCCCGGCACGACTGTGAAAAGCAGAGCCAGACCGAACAGCGCCAAGAGGCGAGTTGACAGCAGGGGTTTGAGCAGTTGTTTTATTTGTAATTTCACTATTGCCACCACAAATCTTGCGTTTGTTTTGCCGCATCGACGATGCATAAGTTGGAACTTATGACGTTGCCACAAGATTGATAATTAAGAATTAAAGCAGGACCCGGCTCGATGCTGAAAGATTGGGCATATGAAGCAGCGGTCGATGCGACGATAATATAGGCGCAGAGGAGAATCATTAGCCGCATAAATACTACCATAGGTTGTGTTATTTACTTTTTACAATCCCAATAATTAATATCGACTTAACGACCTATTAAGATGAAATGAGTGCCTTAATAATATTGACAATCATTCGCAACTAGATGATATCAACGCATCACCAGTTTTTGCGAGAGATTATCAATGTCACTTCGACTCCGCTCGACCGCCTCTCTTCTCACGTCTCTTCTTGCCGCAACCGCCCTGTCCTCGGCGGGGTTGGCCCCGGCGATCGCTGCTGAAATAGCGCCAAGCGACGACCCGTTTGACGGCATTGATGTGATCACCGTCGTTGGGACGGCTCGATCAGCCAATGATATTGCTGGCTCCGTGACATTGCTCACCCCGGAGGTGCTGGCGCGCCAAGCCTATACTGACATCAACCGAATTTTGCGGGCGGTGCCGGGGGTGAATTTGCAAGAAGAGGAGGGTTATGGCTTGCGGCCAAATATTGGCCTGCGCGGCTCAGGCTCGGATCGATCCTCAAAAGTATTGATCATGGAAGACGGCGTGTTGCAGGCGCCGGCGCCTTATGCTG
>JAZGEB010000064.1:0-4890 GCA_036478515.1 Parvularculaceae bacterium
GTCAGGTTGTCAAAGCCAAGATTTTGGATGTTGATCCGAATAAAGAGCGTATCTCCTTGTCCATTAAACATCTTGACGGTGATCCGATGGATCATGCTGGCGACATTCGCCGGGGTGCAGATGTGACATGCGAAGTGACCTCTATCGAAAGCGGTGGTATTGAAGTGAAGGTTGGCGGCGAAGATGGACCAAAAGCCTTTATTCGCAAATCCGATCTTTCGCGTGATCGTAATGAGCAACGACCAGAGCGGTTCGCTGTTGGCGACAAAATTGATGCTCGCGTTACCTCATTCGATTCAAAAACACGTCGCATTGGTCTGTCGATCAAAGCCCGTGAAATGGCCGATGAGAAAGAAGCCGTCGAACAGTTTGGTTCCGCCGATAGTGGCGCATCCCTCGGCGATATTCTTGGCGCAGCGCTAAAAGATAAAGACGAGTAAGTTTTTTCTTAAGACGTAATCAAAAAAAGCCCGGTCTCATTTTCGAGGCCGGGCTTTTTAGTGTCTAAGACAGGGACTTGGTCACGCCCTTGTTGCGTGCAATATCTCACCGGCGTGCCTCTTGATAATGCGCGAGGAAAAAGTAATCATCGCGAAAATTTACGGGAGAAGTATCTATCATGAGCAACGATCCCAAAAGTCCTGTCACAGGCTCGGCAAACGTCTCCTTGGTCAAGTCGGTCGATACAACTCATCTCATCGAGATCTATCGCCGGGTTTATAAGACGGATGTGTCGAAAAATTTTTCTGGCTTGGCAGAAGTCCAAGTGTGGCGCTGTGACGATACCGGATATGAATTTTTCACGCCGTTCACCACGGCTGGTGACGCGCAGTTTTACGAAGAATTATATGGCCATGATGTCGATGCCTTCTACATGGACAATAAATGGGAACATTTGATTGCCAAAGACTGGGTCAAGAAAAACCAGCTGGTGCTGGATATTGGCTGCGGCGGTGGTGCTTTTTTGGCGATGCTGCGTGATAAGACCAGCGAACTTTACGGGCTCGAACAATCCCGGGTCGGCCAACAAGAGGCGGCAGCAAAAGGCGTGACTGTTTCTGGCGATGATGTGATCAGCTTTAGCAAAACCGCAGCGAATAAATATGATATGGTCTCGAGCTTTCAAGTGTTGGAACATGTCGCTGATGTGAAACCATTTCTTGAGGCAAAAATCGCGATGGTCAAACCCGGCGGCCTGATGGTGATCAGTGTTCCTAATAATGATGCTTTTATTCGGCTGGATCCCAATTTTGTCCTCAATGCCCCGCCGCATCATGTTGGTCTCTGGCGACGGTCTAGTCTTGAGGCGATTGGGAAATTATATGGCCTTGAAATCATTCATATTGAGCGCGAACCATTGCAGGAAAAAAACATTGGCTGGTTCACCGCGTTGATGGAACAGCGCCACATCAAAGGCGGGCTGGCCAGAAAAGTCTATTACAAAATGGGGTTTTCACGGATGCTCCAAAACAGTATTCGCGAAACTAGCAGCACCATTGATGGCCACACAATTATGATGTGTTACCGCAAGCCAGCGTAACCTATTTTGAAAATCAGGATTAACCGTCACCGATATCTTTTTTAGGCATCGGCGTTGAGACCGCGCCCCACAAACATTTTCCGGCAAAATCGCGCAAGGCTCTTTTGGGTAAGTCGGTAGATTTGCCGCGTAGTCCGTGATGGACTATCTGAATGCTGTTGCCGCTTAGTTGCCCCAGCGCTCGCGCAATCGTCCCTATACGGCCATAATATTTCAAGTGATAGCGCAGCCAGCTTTGGTACCAATAGGCTGGGAGTGCTTTTTTTGCGACCTTTTCAGCATTGGCTGATCCAAGTCCGGTCGCTGCCCCTTCTAAATGGATCGCTCTGGCCGCAGGGACGTGCCAGATATCGAACCCTGCGGATCTGGCCTCGCGCATATAATCGACTTCTTCAAAATAGAGGAAATATCCCTGATCCATCAGGCCGACTTTTTCAAGCGTGGCTTGGGTCAGCATAAAAGCAGCGCCGGTAACCCAATCAACTTTTTTTGGCAGCGGCATTTCTGGTTGATGGATCACGCCTTCTGGAACCAGCCGATCAACCGCCGCTAGTTTCATCGAGCCGAAAAAGGCGGTTTTAAAACTGGGATCATTAAACGCGCTGGCTTGGGCGACCCCGTCAATGTCGATAATTTTTGCCCCGGCAATACCAGCATCTGGCGTGGCATGAAGAAAATTAGCCAGGGAAGAGATGGTTTCGGGAAAAATTTCCGTATCGGGGTTCAAAAAGAACACATAGTCCGGCCAGTCCTGCTGCTCGCTGCTTTCACCAGTGGTGATCCAGCGCAAGGCGCGTAAACACATATTATTGCCATAAGCAAAACCGCCATTGCGGGGGGATTTGATAATTGTCACTGGGAGGTCTTGCGCTGCGCTCAGCAATTTGTCGTAGTCATCGCCAAGATCGGTATTGTCGGCGACATAGATCTGAAACTCGGCTGCGCCGCGACCAGCTTGCGCAATCGCTTTGAATTGGCCCCCAAGGAAATCTGCTAAATTATAATTGACCATGACAACGGCAATCCGGGCATCGCGAAATGCCGGGCCCGTTTGCATCATGCTTGTGTTGTTTTGGGACGCCGTGATCATAATTTTCGTGACTTTATCTCATTTGCACAGCGGTCAATTGGCCGATACACTTAATTATCTGCCCTAGAATGCAGCTTATGGAAAGACATCGAACTGATGAGCAATGACAGTGCCAAGTCGGACTTAACAAGCGGTGAAAATGAAGATTTTTCAGCGCGGCCCAATCGGGTGCCTTGGCCGCCAATATTGCTCGTGTTTTGTATATTTGATGGCTGGATTACCGGCAAATTGTTGCCAGTGGTTGGCGATTTCTCGATGGTCAACCATTTTTTCATGGGCGAAGCACAAGTGTGGCTAGGCCGCCTGATAATTGCCGTCGCGATTGGCATCGATCTTTGGGTCCTGGCGATCTTCAAAAATCACCGTACTAATATTCGCCCTGACCGGCCAGCCGAGGCGTTAGTGACATCTGGCCCGTTCGCCTTTTCGCGCAATCCGATTTATGTCGGCAATGTCATGATTATCCTCGGCTTTGGGTTCATGAAGGGGAGCATGTGGTATTTATTGCTCGTGCCATTTTTGTTTTTTGCGCTCGAATATCTCGCGATTAAACGCGAAGAAGCCCATATGGCAGCCCGCTTTGGTCAGGCTTGGATGAGCTATGCTTCCCGGGTCCGGAGGTGGCTGTAAGATGCCTGAACTTCCGGAAGTAGAGACAGTGCGCCGCGGCCTTGCTCCGGTCATGGAAGGCGCGACCATCGTTGATGTCGATCAACGGCGGCCGGATCTGCGCTTTGCCTTCCCGCAAAAATTTACGCAACGTCTCAAAGGCTGGCGGGTGGCCAGTCTTGACCGACGGGCGAAATATTTGCTCGCCCATATAACCAGTGGTGAAACGCTGATTATCCATCTTGGCATGTCTGGCCGGGTCACTGTTGACCCCAAAGCCACCGATGACCAGCCGCAATCTAAGACCCATGATCATGTTGTGTTCGATGTTGACGGCCCGCAAGGCCGTGCGCGAGTGACCTATAATGACCCCAGGCGGTTTGGCTTTATGGATCTTGTCGCCACTGATGAGCTCGAAAATTGTAGCCATTTTGCCAAGATGGGGCCGGAACCCTTGGGCAATCAATTTTCCAGTGAGGCTTTGTCCGAAGCCCTGCGCGGCAAAAACACGCCGATCAAACAAGCCTTGCTCGATCAGCGGGTGGTTGCAGGTCTGGGCAATATATATGTCTGCGAGGCGCTGCATCGGGCGGGGATATCGCCCAAGCGACAAGCAAAATCTGTCATTGGCAAACGAGCGGAGCGATTGGCCCCTGTGATCCGTGATGTTTTAGGCGAGGCGATTGAGGCCGGCGGCTCAAGTCTCAAGGATTTCGCTGCAACGGACGGCGAATTGGGCTATTTTCAACATCGTTTCGGGGTCTATGATCGCGAAGGGCAATCCTGCGGTATCTGTCAGGCGACCATCAAAAAGCTGGTCCAATCCGGCCGCTCGACCTTTTATTGCGGTACTTGCCAAAGATAGCCAAAAAACCCGGCAGATAGAGCGGTTTGACGTGTTGACGGCCTTGGGGTCGGTGGCTATAAAGCGCGACCTTCACTAAATGTGACACAATAGATAATTGGATAATATACCATGGCGAATACGTCTTCAGCCAAGAAAATGGTCCGCAAAATCGCGCGCCGTACTGAAGTAAACAAGAACCGACGCTCTCGGGTGCGCACATTTGTCCGCCGGGTTGATGAAGCGCTCGAAGCTGGCGACGCAGCAAAAGCGGCAGAAGCTCTTAAAGCAGCACAACCAGAAATGCAGCGGGCGGTAACCAAGGGTGTTTTCCACAAGAACACTGTCTCTCGGAAAATCTCCCGGCTGGCTAAAAGGGTCAAGGCACTTTCTGCCTAGTCCAACAGTTTGGTCTATTCATTCAGCACACCGAACGAACCCGCCCCTGGCGGGTTTTTTTTACATCTTCGATGGTGCTAAAATATTTAGACGTGCCCTCGGTGTTATGTTATCGCAGGGTTATAAAAAAATGGTTTTCTTGAGTGACGTATAGCTGCAACAAGTTTCGTATTTCGTTCTCCTAGCTTGGCTTGGTCAAATTAGAACAATACCGAGGAATAAAAAAAACTGTTGCGAGTATTTTTGAGACGTGAGCGCTAATTCGCTGTTTTAATTAGTGTCAACAAAAGATCACCGACTCAAAAAAAATATAATCGCATTTCGATGCCCAATTCGGCTTGCTAATCCAGTCATAATTAATAAAACTATCCACACGACATATGACAACGGAATACATCAGTTGGTTGC
>JAZGEB010000065.1:0-4222 GCA_036478515.1 Parvularculaceae bacterium
TCTGCCCCTCTGATAGAGTCAATCATGCCTGATTTTTTCATGAACAACCCAAATCCAACTGCCGGGATCGTGGCTAGAATGATATATAATGTAATGCGGCCGTGGTCTGTCATTTTCAGCCGCAGCAGATCGCGTCCGCCTCTGGCTAGGTTGAGAACATCTCGCCAGAAATACACCAGCACCGCCAATAATGACCCCATATGGACCATCACATCCGTGAGGACGCCTTGATCTTGCATGCCCGTCAGGAGGGGGAGGAGGATTAAGTGGCCGGAAGAGGAGATCGGCAAAAATTCTGTTATGCCTTGGATTATCGCTAGGAGAATTATTTGCTCAATAGACATGGAACGCTCTTAAAAGCCCTCTTGTAAAAAAGAGTATCACGAGAGGCGCTTATAGAAGGTTTACGGTTAATGGGAAGTGAAAATCGACCCCGTCGGTTCATGACCAAAGTCTGGGCTAAGGTCGGGGCCAAGGTCGGGGCGGACAGCTATAGGGGCCAAGTTCGAGTAGGTTGCGAGGTCCGATCGGGTTGCTACCGCGGATCATGGCGATGATGGCACAAAGCGCATAAATCGGGAGGAAAAATGGCCCCAAGACCATCGACTGGATCGTATGCTGATCTTCATGGTCTTTGCACAATGTCCCGTTATTCAGGATTTGGCACGACGCGCTTGAATAGAGGTGAGAAAACCCAAGGCAGAGGGCTGAATTTTTCACCAGGGCTGGATTGTATTCAAACAAGAACAAGCCGCGATCAAATTTTATCCGCGCTGATTTGTCGCCTGTTATATGACTGACAAGGTAACCTGCTGCGCCAATGATAAACCCGATCAGAGTATTTGGCAGGCTCCAGACGAAACCGAGAACCAGCCACAGGGTTTTGATCTGCTTCACTTCTTAAGACCAGTTATGATGCTTTGGGTTTAAGGGTATAGACTTGCGCCTCGCCGGGGAAGTTTCGCGACCGGACTTCGCCAGCATAGGCTAAAACGGCTCTGGTCATATTATCCTTTTGAGCGCCATAGCGTTTGACAAATTTGGGTGTCCATTCAAACAATCCGAGCATGTCCGGGGTGACCAAAATCTGGCCATCACATTTGGCTGAAGCGCCAATGCCGATGGTCGGAATTTTTACCGCTTGGGTAATTGCTTCTGCGAGCTTTTCAGCAACGCCCTCAACCACGATGGCAAAAGCGCCCGCTTGTTCGGCGGCGAGGGCTTCGGCCATTACCTTATCCCATTCTTCTTGCGTCCGGCCCTTGGCTCGGAAGCCACCATCGACATGCACCGCTTGCGGGCGCAAGCCGACATGGCCCATCACTGGGATCGAGCGCTCGACCAAATAGGCGATTGTGTCCGCCGCGTATGTGCCGCTTTCCAGTTTGACCGCCTGACAGCCAGTTTCCTGCATGATCCGCGAGGCATTGCGAAACGCTTGCTCGGGGCTTTCCTCATAGGAACCAAAAGGCATATCGACAACGACCAGTGCTTTGTTTGCCCCGCGCATCACGGCTTGGCCATGCATAATCATCATCTCTAAGGTCACACCCACGGTGCTTGGCAGGCCATGCACGACCATACCCACGCTGTCGCCGACCAGCAAAAAATCGCAATGCTCGTCCAATATCGCCGCTGTTGGCGCATCATAAGCTGTCAGCGAGACGATGGGCTGCTGGTTTTTACGGCTGCGGATGTCGGAAGTGGTCAGACGGAGAGGGGTGGATTGGGCAGACATTAAGGGCCTTTCAAAAGCGTATGTGTCTTATATATAGGGATTTATTGGGCGATTTACGAGGGGGAACCAGATATTTTTGGGTAGGGGGACCGCTTTGCAGGTAGGCTATTGCTAATCAATAAACTTCAAATACATCATATTGTGATATAGCCATATCACAATATATCTTCAAACACTCCAAGGTGAAGTGTTGTCCTCGCCGAGACCGGCTACGAAGCACCAAATTGTTGTTTCCATGACTCGACTTGCGTGTCTTCGATTTTTTTGAATAACACGTCCGGGGCGGTGAATTTGGTCCCTGGTTGCAAGCTCGCCAATATATCCGCTGCTTTGCCGGTCGGCCATGCGGTGTCATCGCTGCCGAAAATCGCCTGTAATTTGCCCGATGTAAACGGTACCACCGGCTGCGATAAGACGCCAAACAGCCGGATCAGGTTCAAGCCGATCCGAACACTCACCGCCGCTTTTTCCGGGTCTTCTTTGAACGCGGTCCATGGTGCCGCTTCTTGCATATATTCATTGCCTGCCGCCCATATCGCCCGCAACTCAGCACAGGATTTGCGAAACTCCATCGCGTGGAGGTGCTCCGTATAGGCTCTAAGGCGGGTATCAATCTCGGCAAAGAGCTTTTCTTCGACCGGGCCATTTTCGCCCCCCGCCGGTACTTCTTCACCAAATTTTGATTTGCAAAACCGGGTCACCCGGTTGACAAAATTACCCAAAACATCCGCCAGATCTTTATTCACGATTTGGGCAAAGCCTTCGAGCGTGAACGACGTATCATCACTTTCCGGCGCATTGGCCATCAGATACCAACGCCAATAATCGGCTGGCAGTAATTCTAACGCCTGATCCATGAAGATGCCGCGATTTTCGCTAGTCGAGAATTTACCGCCATACCAAGTAAGCCAGTTTAAACTCTTCAGCACATCAACTTTTTTCCACGGCTCGCCCGAGCCAATGATCGTACAGGGGAAACTGACAGTGTGAAAGGCGACATTATCTTTGCCCATAAATTCGACATAAGTAACATCGTCCGCGCCTTTGTCTTCGCGCCACCAACTCTCCCAATTGTCATATTTTTCTTTTGTCGCGCCAATATAGCCAATCGGGGCATCGAACCAGACATAAAAAACTTTGCCCTCCATGCCCGGCTGGTTGACCGGTATCCCCCATTTCAAATCCCGGGTAATCGCCCGGTCGCGCAAGCCTTCCTTCAGCCATTTGCGCGCAATAGAAAGCGTCAGCGACGGCCAGTCATTGGCGTGACTTTCGACCCATGCTTCGACTTGCGGTTGCAGCTTGGCTTGCAACAAATAGAGATGCCGG
This sequence comes from Parvularculaceae bacterium, assembly GCA_036478515.1. Taxonomy (GTDB): domain Bacteria; phylum Pseudomonadota; class Alphaproteobacteria; order Caulobacterales; family Parvularculaceae; genus CALLVA01. The sequence continues at coordinate 3,068 of JAZGEB010000065.1, forward strand.
GTTTCGCGCAACTCAACCGCGGATGAACCGGACACGGCTGAATAGGGGTCAATCAACTCGGTTGGGTCGAGCAACCGGCCGCAATTATCACATTGATCGCCTCTGGCCTTTTCGTAATCGCATGCCGGGCAGGTGCCCTCGACATAGCGATCGGGGAGGAAACGATCATCGGTGATCGAGAATATCTGCTTGTCGCGGCGCTCTTCCAAAAACCCGTTTTCGGCTAATTTGTCGGCAAAGTGTTGCGTCAACTCATGAGTTTCCGGGCGCGACGTCCGGCAGAAATGATCAAAGGACAGGACAAACTGCTCGCCAGCTTTGGCCTGCACCTGATGTTGCTCATCGCAATAGGCTTGCACTGATTGCCCGGCAGCCAGCGCCGCCAGTTCTGCCGGTGTGCCATGCTCATCGGTGGCGCAGATATATAAAACCTCATCGCCGAGCTGACGCCGGAACCTGGCATAGACATCCGCTGGCAACATCGAGCCAACCAGATTGCCAAGATGCTTGATGCCATTAATATAGGGCAGGGCGGACGTGATGAGGATGCGGGACATAAAGGGGCTCGGTGCAATGTTTGTGTGGTTAGTCGTTTGTAGCTAATTTCGGCGGCGGGACAAGCGCCAGCGCTGTCGAAGGGCAAAGCCTTGTATGATCCCACAAACCCTCATCCTGAATGTATTTCAGGATCTCTGGAGGCAGGCACCTCCCGCAATTTCCTGGGATCCCGAAACGAGTTCGGGATGACGGTGTGTGGGGGGAAACTGCGTCACGCCGCTCACCACGGGTTATGCCGTGGGGAACGGTACTGGGGGGAGCTAATTTTCCTTAAATCACGCTCTAACCCAAAATATCCGTGTACAGCTCTTCTGGCGCTGGCTCCGGGCTTTCCAAAGCGAAATCTGCGGAGGCTTTGACCACGTCCTTGAGTTTCTTGTCGAGTTTCTTCAAGCCTTCCGCGGTGGCATATTTCTTGGCCAACAAGATGCCTTCGACATGTTTGATTGGGTCGGAGTTCGAACGCACATCATCAACCTCATCGCGGGTGCGATATTTGGCCGGGTCCGACATTGAGTGACCGCGATAGCGATAGGTTTTCATCTCTAACACATAAGGGCCTTTGCCCTCCCTCGCATGATCCATCGCCATTCGTCC
>JAZGEB010000066.1:0-12294 GCA_036478515.1 Parvularculaceae bacterium
CCGATCCATGCGCGACACATCCTGCTGAATGACTTTCATTAATTTTGCTTTTTGCTCCGGTGTTTTTGCCAAATCCAATGTTTCGGCGGCACTGCGAATGGAGGTCAGCGGGTTTTTCAATTCATGGGAAACATCGGCGGCGAAACTTTCAATGTCTTCAATCCGGTGGTAGATGGCTCGGGTCATTTCTCTCAGCGATCCGGAGAGTTCGCCGATTTCATCCCGGCGCGATGTATAGTCTGGGATGCGAACCCGGCCAGCAACCGCGATCCCTTCGCGTACTTTATCAGCGGCAATGGCTAATTGGCGTATTGGTTGAGCAATTTCAGCGGTCAGCAGCAAGGAGGTTAAAAAGGCGGCGACCAAGGCGAGGGCGAAAAATGGCAAGATTGCGCCTCGGGCATTGTCGACCAAATCTTGGATGCCGCCAATTTCGGCGGTGACAACACCGTAAACAGCCTGCACTTTTCTAATCGGGACAGAAACGGAAGCGACCAGTTCCCCTTCTTCATTATAGCGCACTGAGGTAATGCCAATAGATGTGGCCGGCGCGGAAAAGGCTTCGGTCAATTCAGCCTCTAAGGTTCGCCGCTTGGCTCTGGTCTCAAAATTACTTGGCGGCATTGCATCGACAATTCCGTCTTTGAAATTTCCAAGCCGTTCATTAAATGTGATTTTTTCTTCACTATCGACCGGCGGTAAAGTTTCGATATCAAATTCGTCTTTGCGCAAGACAACATCTTCTAATAGTAATTGCCTGGCTTCTTGCTCGGTTATTTCACCAAAATCTTGCGGTGCATTATAGATGCGTACACGTCCCTTTAGGCTTTGATAGATTCGCGAAAAAACCAAATTGACGGCTTCAGGGTGGAGCGAGACCTGACAGGTGACGGGGTCAGCATTTGGGCCACTGCAATTGAGATCATCGGCGGCGACCTGAGCGACGATTTCAGCAATCATTTCTGCTTGTGTGCGCACCGTCTCCAGTTTTGACGCCACCAACCCATCACGATATTGGGTCATGCCAAAAGAGCCGAGCAGTAAAATCAAAAGGCCAATTAAATTGGCAATGACGATGGTCAAGGTGAGGCGGGAGATCATCAACCCGCCGCTAAGTTCAGGCTCTCGAGAGGGGTCCTCTCGAGACTCTTTGGTGGATTTTTTAAACGGGTTGGGGAGCTTGAATTTGAACCGCGTAGCCTTGGGCGTTCCCGGGGCAGCGGGCTCACTCACGAGTGGCGTGGTCGCCATGCTGGTCTGCCCGTGCTTGGTCACGCCGTCCTTAGGCTCCCCTTGGGTGTTGAGGAGTTTTTAAGCTTCCTTGTATTTGTAGCCTACGCCATAGAGTGTTTCGATCTGGTCAAATTCCTTATCGACGACCCGAAACTTCTTACGAATGCGCTTTATATGACTGTCGATTGTCCGGTCATCAACATAAACTTGGTCATCATAAGCCGCATCCATCAACGCATCCCGGCTTTTGACAAAGCCCGGCCGGGTCGCCAAAGCTTGCAAGATTAAGAATTCAGTAACGGTTAAGGTGACGTTGTCGCCATTCCACATACAAGCATGACGCATCGGGTCGAGGGTCAGGGACGCCCGGCGAATAACTTGCTTATCTTCTTCTGGCGAGAGCGAGGTTTTGGCTTCAGCCCGGCGCAGCACGGCCTTGACCCGTTCAAGTAACAATCGCTGGGAGAAGGGTTTTTTGACATAATCATCAGCGCCAAGAGTCAGGCCCAACACTTCGTCTATTTCTTCATCTTTGGAGGTCAGAAAAATCAGCGGCAGGCTCGAATTCTGGCGCAACTTGCGCAGCATCTCCATGCCATCCATCCGTGGCATCTTGATGTCAGAGATGATCAAGTCGGGTGCCGACGCGGTGATCCCGTCCAGCGCTTGAGCGCCATCTTCGTAAGTGCGCACCTCATGTCCCTCTGATTCAAGGGCCATGGATACGGACGTTAAAATATTCTGATCATCGTCGACCAGTGCAATAGATGCCATTGTCATAATTTCCTCGTAAGCTTGCCTTCTACAATACACACTATTCAGCAAGGGTGAAAAGGCTGAGCGATGGTCGGGATTTGACCTTTTTGGGGCATTTTTCGTTAACCATGGCGCATTGTTGACATTTTCCGTCCCAATTAAGACAAAGAAGCTGCTTTTTCGATAAATAAGGCAAGCTCGCGATCAAACTCGCTCAAGCCATCGACATCATGGGTGGTCAGGGTGATATCGACTTTATTATAGACATTGGCCCATTCCGGGTGGTGGTTCATCTGTTCCGCTTTCAAGGCGACCTGGGTCATGAACCCGAAAGCCTGATTAAAATCGGTGAATTTAAAGACTTTGGTAATCGCCTCGCGGTCCTTGGCAAGAGACCAACCGGGGAGTTGATCAAGCAGGGCGGTGCGGGTTTTATCGGTGAGGCGGGTTGGCATGAGTTGGGCTCCTCGAGTGGTATCGTTTTGGGGGATTACCTAGCTGCCTCGTTGCGCGAGGAAGGCGAGGCGTTCAAACAAATGCACATCTTGCTCATTTTTGAGCAACGCTCCATGCAAGGGTGGAATGGCTTTGCGCGGATCGCGGGTCCGGAGGGTCGCGCCATCAACATCTTCGACCATGAGTAATTTCAGCCAGTCGAGTAATTCTGAGGTCGATGGTTTTTTCTTCAATCCCGGCGTGTCACGCAATTGATAAAACACTTTGAGCGCATCGCCGACAAGGGTTTTTTTAATATCCGGATAATGAACATCGACAATCTCGGTCATGGTTTCGGCATCGGGAAATTTGATATAGTGAAAGAAGCATCGGCGCAAAAATGCGTCCGGCAATTCTTTTTCATTATTCGAGGTGATCACCACAATCGGCCGCTGCACTGCTTTGACCGTTTCGCCGGTTTCATAGACAAAAAATTCCATGCGATCGAGTTCGAGCAATAAATCATTGGGAAACTCAATATCGGCTTTGTCAATTTCATCGATCAGCAAGATCGGTCGCTCGGGCGCGGTGAACGCGTCCCATAATTTTCCCTGCTTGATGTAATTGCCGACGTCAGTGGCTTTTTTCTCGCCTAATTGGCTGTCGCGCAGGCGGGCAACCGCGTCATATTCATACAAGCCTTGTTGTGCTTTGGTGGTTGATTTGATGTGCCATTCAATAAGCGGCACCCCCATCGCCTTGGCCATTTCAATCGCCAACACGGTCTTGCCAGTGCCGGGCTCGCCTTTAATCAACAATGGGCGCTCCAGGGTCACAGCGGCATTGACCGCGACTTTTAAATCGCCAGTGGCCACATAGTCCTTGGTGCCGTTGAATTTCATCTGCCTTTTGTCCCTACTTGCCCGGTTTAAGGGCTTTGAAAATTTGGATATTTGAGCGCTTTTTTATCAAAAGTCAAAACCGTATCATAGCCTTCTTGGTGGGCAATTTGTTGAATTAAATAGTCTGAAAAGTCAGCCTTGCCGGTTTCATATCGTTTCAGAGCGACGAGACAGGCCTCTAACCTCTCAATGTCGAATACGGCTATTCCCAGTATTTTGGTCATCGTTTCAAGACACGTGGTTTTGGGGGTTTTGTAGGCGGTTTTTAAGACCCAGTTTATTTCGCAAAGAACAAGACAAGAGATAAAGGCCGGGTTTTCGGCGCTTAATCGCTCAATGGCGGCAGTCGCTTTGGCGGCTTGGGATTTATGATCTTGGACGATATATCGTACTAAGACATTTGTATCGAGAGCGATCATTTAGGGCCGTGCGTTTTTTGTAATTGCGTCTTGCATCTCATCGATAGTCACCGGCCTATCTTTATAGGCAATACAACCCTTCAAAACACTGACATCCAGCGTTTTTGGCTTGAGCGCATAAGTGCCATCTTCTAGTATTTCAAAGATAATCTTATCCCCGGATTTAAGTTGCAAAGCGATCCTAATCGCTTTTGGCAAGGTGATTTGCCCTTTGGTTGTTAAAGTAGATTCCATCAGATTCTCCTTACCAATTTAAAAACTCATATAAAAGGTAAGGAAAAATGAGTGAAATGTCAATCCGCAAGGTTATTATTGCCTAGCTAGTCCTGACTTGTGTCCGTGCCCGAAAATCTCTTATGCTTGGCCCAGAACGTAATATAAGGGGTCGGCCTTCATGAGTTTTTTGTCATTCCGCGCATGTTGCGCCGCCCTTCTCTTGGCGTTCCTCTCTGCTTGCGTTTCGACCCAAACCGTCTCGACGACCAATGATTTTGATGCGATCCGTGCGGATGCGGTGGTGTTGTTGATGGAGCCAGACGTGCAGCTCAGTCTGCTCGGGGCATCGGGGATGCGTGAAGTGCGGGCAGATTGGACCCAAACCGGCAAAGCCAATGTGCTTGCTGAAATTGAAAAATATCTCGGTGCTGATGGTCACCAATTGGTGGAACATGTGCTCAACCCGGAAAATCCACGCGAACACCAATTGATCAAGCTGCATGAAGCGGTCGGCACAACTCTTCTTTATCACCGAATTTTTCGCCAACCTTTACCCTCCAAAAAGGACAAAAATGATTGGTCGCTTGGCCCCGGCGTGCAAACTTTAGTCGGCGAGACCCAAGCCGATTATGCGCTGTTTCTTTATGCTAGAGGAGCCTATGCCACGGCCGGGCGGCAGGTATTGGCCATTGGTTTGGCGCTTGCTGGCGGCGGCGGGGTCGGCACGGGCGACCAGCAGGCATTTGCCTCCTTGGTTGATTTGAAAACCGGCGACATCGTCTGGTTCAATGTCGCAACCACCGGGCAGGGCACGGATATGCGAAAGCCGGAAGGCTCGACCAAATTGGTCAAAGCGATCCTCAAAGGCTTTCCATTGAGTGAGGGAGGTAAGTGATGCGGACTTTGTTGAAATTATGCTGCGGCGTTGGCGCACTCGCTTTGGCTTCTTGTGCCAGCACTGATGTTGCCCCGATTGAAACCGGCGCGAGCCCAGATGTGACCACCGATGAAGCGGGTCTGTGGCAGCAGATGGATAAATATGAGCAAGCCCTGCGCACCTCCGCTTTGCTTGAGCGCGATCCAGCGCTGAACGCTTATGTGCGCGGCATTGTTTGCGATGTGGCGGGCACAGATTATTGTGAGGACTTACGCATCTATGTGGTCAATCGACCTTACTTTAATGCGACCATGGCCCCGAATGGCCTAATGGAAGTGTGGACGGGATTGTTGCTCCGGGCAGAAAATGAAGCACAATTGGCTTTTGTGCTCGGTCATGAATTTACCCATTACAAAAATCGCCACTCATTGAAAAATTGGCGCAAAGCAAAAAACGCGGCGAACGCCTCGCTTCTGGTGTCGATCGGCGCTGCGGCGGCGGGTGCAGGCGGGGCGAGTGAACTTGGCAGTTTGTTGGCGCTCAGCGCGCTTTATGGCTATGGCCGCGATCTTGAACGTGAAGCGGATATGGAAGGCTTTGCCTATGTTACGGCGGCGGGGTATGACGGGTCTCAAGCAGCGGTGCTATGGCAAAATCTGGTGGCTGAAGTTCAGGCTTCGCAATCCAAACGCAAAAAACGCCGTTTTGCCCGATCTAGTATTTTTTCCTCGCACCCGCTGACCAAAGAACGCATTGCAACATTGCAAGGCTTGGCCGCTGATTTATCGCCGGGCAAGCGCAACGAGCAAGACTATATTGGCGCGACCGCGCCGTTTCTCGCCCAATGGCTTGATGATGATCTGGTGCGCCGGGATTTTGGCGAGAACTTATTTTTAATCAACAAGCTGATCGAGCGCGGTGATATGCTCGGGACTTTGTTTTATGCCAAGGCGGAAGCCCTTCGCTTGCGCCGCGGTGAGGGCGACATGGTCAAGGCTGAAGCGGCATATCTCAAAGCTACGAAGTTTTCCGATGCTCCGGCAAAAGCTTGGCGCGCGCTCGGGGATGCGTTGCGGCGCAAAGGCGATACCAGCGGCGCGATTACGGCGTACCAAATTTATCTCGAATTAAACCCAGCGGCGGTTGACCGATTGGTGGTTGAAAACTTCATTAAAACTCATGCGTTGGAAGGGTGAACCCTTATGAATAGTAATTTTTTCCGCCCTATATTTTGTGCATTGGCGCTAGCCATTGCAACCGCTTGCACCTCGATCAGCGCGGTGGCGCCGGGGCCGTTCGTGTTTGATAAAGCCATCGGTGTTGAGGTCGGCAAGACCTGGACGTCTTACCCGCGAACATCGCGGACCAAATCTCAACGGCTGACCATTGATGGGTTGCCGCTGGGTGAAATGTTATTCAGTGCCAAGCTAAAATCTGGCCAAGCCTTGATATACACAACTGACCGGGAAAAAATCCTGCCGGTTTTTCGCGATGACATGCTGCCCGGGGAGTTGGCTGAATTTGTGCTCGATAGTTTGAGCTATTCGGGGATGCAGCAAACCAAGTTGACAGAGCTGCGGCCGGATCGATTTGGCGTTGATGAAGCGGTGCGTTTCACGTTTTCCGGGGCATCAGCGAACGGCTTGAAGTATTCCGGGGTTAGCAAAGTCGCGGTGATCAATGACACGCTCTATCTGATATTATTCTATGCACCGAGCGAATATTATTATGGACTGCATGAGCAAGAGGTTCAAAATATTCTCGATAGCGCTGAGGTATTGTAAGCTGCGGGCTTATTCCAGGCCCACCCCAGAGTGTCTCCCCGGGCTTGATCCGGGGTCTCCACAGTTAGGCAATACCGCCTACTGAGCATCTTCTTGTACTGCCGGGTGAGCCTTTTGGAACGCTTCCAGTCCATTACAAGCTTCATTGATTGACTGCAGTCGCTTGAATTTGGCGATATTGATGCCAAAGCGTTCGGCGCTGTAGATTTGCGGCACGAGATAACAATCCGCCAATGTCGGGATATCGCCCCACATGAAACTGCCTTGGGTTTCTTGCTCGCGCAATAAATGTTCAAGTGCGCCAAACGCTTCAACCGTCCAGTGGCTGATCCAGGCTTTCTTGTCTTCTTGCGTGGTGTGTAACTCATCGGTCAAATATTTCAGCACCCGCATATTGTTGAGCGGATGGGTGTCGCAACCGATCACCGCCGCAAGCGCCCTAACCTTGCCCCGGGCGAAGGGGTCGCTTGGCAATAATGGCACATCGGGGTGGGTTTCTTCGAGATATTCCAAAATAGCGGGGGATTGCGAAAGCGTGCGGCCATCATCAAGGACGATGAGCGGTAATAGGCCTTGCGGGTTCAGCTTTAAAAATTCCGGTTCTTTATGTGCCCAAGCGCGCAAATTCACCGGCACCTGATTGCACTCGATATTTTTCAAATTGAGCGCAATACGGACCCGATGGGACGTGCCACTGCGCCAATAGCTGTAGAGTTTCATCTCTCTTCTCCTTGCATTTTTTTGATCGCCAGATTATAGTTACATTTGATACTATATGCCCATAATAAGTAGCTTACGCTAAATGAACAGCCCGAGCTATCTTAACAACCCGGTTATCCAAAAGGGAACTCGACATGTCAAAAAAATGGATTTTGCCCTCGCGGGTTGAAGGCAAAGCGTCCCGCCAAGCCCATGCCGATATGCCGCCCGGAACGTATGAACGGGAGATTTCCAAAGAAGGATTTTTCGGTCCCGCCGCTTTCATGCACCACACCCACCCGCCAACCGGCTGGACCAGTTTTGAAGGGCCGTTGCGGCCACGGGCTTTTAATCTGGTCAAGCGCAATGAGCGCACCATGTCACCATGGGATGCGCCGATCATATGTTCGAACAACGCAACCGAGCTGCGCTTTTGGCGGCTTGATGGGAAAATGCCAAATCTGGCCCGCAATGGCGACGGCGATCAATTATTGTTTATTCATGCAGGCGGCGGCGATTTGTTTTGCGATTATGGCCATCTGACTTATGAAGCTGGCGACTATATCATCCTGCCGCGCGGGACATTATGGCGTTTAGTACCATCGGCACCAACAGATGTCTTGATGATCGAAGCGACAAATAGTCATTACACGTTGCCTGACAAGGGCTTGCTTGGCCCCCATGCGATTTTTGATCCGGCTTTATTAGACGCGCCAACGATCAACGATAAATTTAAAGCCCAACAAGGCGAGATCGAAACCAAAGTAGAGATTAAAAAGCGCGGCGAGGTGAGCGTTGCAACTTTCCCGTTTAACCCCTTGGATGTGATCGGCTGGCATGGCGAACTTGCCCCGGTGCGGATAAATGTTCGGCATTTTCGGCCGATCATGTCGCACCGTTATCATGTGCCGCCATCTGCCCATACGACATTTATGGCTGACCGCTTTGTCGTCTGCACCTTTGCCCCGCGACCCTTTGAAACCGATCCCGGAGCGCTCAAAGTGCCGTTCTTTCATAATAATGATGATTATGATGAAATCTTGTTTTATCATGCCGGAGATTTTTTCAGCCGTGATAATATTGATGCCGGAATGATGACGGTTCACCCATCCGGCTTTACCCATGGGCCACACCCCAAAGCCTTAGCTAATATGCTAGAACAAAAAAAACCCGGCACTGACGAATACGCGGTGATGATTGACACCAGAGACCCGGTTGATATGCATCAAGACTGCAAGGCGGTTGAGTTGGAAGCCTATGTCGATAGTTGGAAAGCCTAAACCTACGGGCTAGGAATTTCCTGGCATTATATCCGTTGATTGACGGACAAAAGATGGAAACTTAGTTTATGAAACTTGCCTCTTACAAATCTGGTCGCGATGGCCGCTTGCTTGTGGTCTCGAAAGATCTTACCCGTTGTATTGAAGTTGATGGCATTGCCCCGACGCTGCAAAGCGCGCTTGATAATTGGCAAAAAACCGCACCGCAATTAGAAGCGGTGTATCGCGATCTTTGCGGCAATGAAAAATCTGGTGCTAAATTTGACCAACAAAAATGTCATTCGCCCTTGCCGCGTGCCTATCAGTGGGCTGATGGATCGGCTTATATCAACCATGTTGAACTGGTGCGCAAAGCCCGAGGCGCTGAGGTGCCGGAGAGTTTTTATTCCGATCCGCTCATGTATCAGGGCGGGTCAGATACATTTTTAGCCCCCCATGAACCGATCCGCATGGCCGATACAACTTGGGGGATTGATATGGAAGGCGAAGTTGGCATCATAACGGATGATGTGCCAATGGGTGTCAGCGCGAAGCAAGCGGCAAGCCATATCAAACTCATTATGCTGATTAATGATGTGTCTTTGCGTGGGCTTATCCCCGGCGAGCTTGGCAAAGGCTTTGGCTTTTTTCAATCAAAACCCTCCTCTGCTTTTTCGCCGGTCGCTGTGACCCCAGATGAATTGGGCGATGCGTGGCAGGGTAATAAACTGCATTTACCGCTCAATGTCGATTATAATGGCGCGGGCTTTGGTCGCGCTGATGCTGGCATAGACATGACCTTCGATATGGCAGAGCTGATCGCCCATGCCGCTAAATCCCGCGATCTTGGCGCGGGGGCAATCATTGGCTCAGGAACAGTGTCGAACCAATTGGATGGCGGACCGGGCAAACCGGTCAGCGAAGGCGGGGTCGGCTATTCGTGCATCGCCGAGATACGCATGATCGAGACGATTAAAAATGGGAAGCCGACAACACCGTTTATGAAATTTGGCGACCAAGTTAGAATTTGGATGGATGATAAAGACGGCAATTCTATTTTTGGCGAAATCAATCAAACCGTTGAACAATATGACCCGCCTGCAGGGTCATGACCGACAAGCCTTTTTCGTTGCAAGAATTTATGCCCTACAGGTTCGCGGTGATTGCCGACAAAATGAGCCGAGAATTAGCGCGGACCTATGCGGAGCAATATGGCATTAGCATTGCGCAATGGCGGGTGCTGTCTTGTCTGTTGTCCGGCGCAATATCTGGCCAACCCGTGACGGCCAAACACGTTACCGACCAAACGCCGATGGATAAGGTCAAAGTCAGCCGCGCTGTCGCAAATTTACTTGAGCGCAAACTGATTAGCAAAAAGACTGACCCATCAGATGGGCGCGCGGCGATATTAGTGTTGACGACCGCAGGCAACAAAACCGCAACAGCGATTAAAGATGAAGCCTTGCGGTTTGAGCAACACTTGTTTGCGGGCTGGACATTGAGGGAAGTGGCGCAATTGAAGTCATTGCTGGATAAGTTTTAAAAACCAGCTTTCACAGCCTGATCGGCAAAGCTTTTCGCAAGACAATCTCACTGGTGGTAATTTCACAATCATAACAAAGAAGCTCCACGCCAGCCTCTTTCGCCGCATGCAGGCCTTCAGCATAGGCTGGGTCAAGATCCGCAGCTGGCGCAAACGCATTACAATCTGGGCGCTGAACAATATAGAGCATCACTGCGCGATGACCCAGCTTGGTTACGCCAATCAGTTCGCGTAAATGCTTGGCCCCTCTGGTAGTCACACAATCGGGAAATTCGGCCAAACCATCTTCGCGCCGGCGCAAATGCACATTTTTGATCTCAACATAACAAGTGCCTTTGCGCGGGTCTTCGAGCAATAGATCAATGCGCGATTTTTCGGCGCCATATTTGACCTCCCGGCGCAAGGTCTCATAGCCGGATAGTTCGGGAATGGCGCGGCGCAAAATCGCCTCTTCAGCTATTTTGTTCGGGTTCGATGTATTGATCCCGATCAAGGCTGGCGCGCCAAATTCTGTCACCTCAACCAGCTCAAGCGAGTTGGGCAATTTTCGAGCTTTATTGGCGCTGGTCGAAATCCAGCATCTTGCCCCAACTGGCGCAACCCCGATCATCGAACCTGGATTAGCGCAATGGACAGTGAGCTCGGTGCCATCGGGTAGGGCGACATCGGCGAGAAATCGTTTGTAGCGGCGCAAGAGCCGGGCTTCGTTCAGCGGACTTTGGAATTGCATTTGGCGTGATCCCGAGAATGTGACTTACCTCTAAAAGGTGTAATGTTTTTGCCTTGGTCTGGCCACAGTTGCACGTCGCAATGGGGGTAAGATAAACAATAAAGGAGAAACCCTATGTATAAGAGCTTGATGATTTTGGCCAGCGCGACCCTCGGTCTTGGTGCGTGCGCCAGCTACGACAATAATCCGAACACGTATGAAGGCGCCGCCAAAGGCGCGGTTGTCGGGGCAATCGCTGGCGCGGTGATCGGCAATAATGCGGGCGACGGCGATGGCGAAACTGGCGCAATAATTGGCGCTGTGGTTGGTGCGGCTGTTGGCGGCTATGATGGCTGCAAGGAAGATGGCAATTGCCAGAGCAACCGAAACCGTAATCGCAATTATGATGACCGCCGTGATGATGGGACCTATTTTAAAGACGGCGATTAAGCCCGATTAAAACCCAAAAAAATCAGACCCCCCGGAGTGCAACAGCGCCCGGGGGGTCCTTTTTTCATGAGTAGGGGTTTTCGAGGGGGAGAAGTCTCTACCCATGAAAAGGGGGCCATGAAAATGTTGGCCATGAAAATGCTTTTCTAACGGGATTATCTGTCCAGAGCTAAACACATTACAGTGACAGGCTTGTGATCGGTTTGTGATATCGCCTGCACACGTGGTAGAAGCGAGATATAACAGGAGACTTTCATGGGCGACTTGAAACGGATCAAAGCGGCCATGGTAGCGATCGGTGATGAGCTTTTGTCCGGTCGCACGAGAGACATCAATATTCACAAACTGGCAGGTTGGTTGACGACGCGCGGTGTTGATCTCACCGAAGTGCGGATTGTCTCTGATGATGAAGCGGCGATTGTTGAGGCGGTGAATGATTTGCGTGCGCGCAACAAATATGTGTTTACCTCAGGCGGCATCGGCCCAACTCATGATGATATCACCGCGAATTCTATTGCCGCCGCTTTTGGGTTACAAATTACCGAGCGCGAAGATGCGGTGGCGATATTGCAAGGCTGGTATGACAAGGCGGGCGAAGAGCTGACGGCCTCGCGCCGGCGCATGGCGCGGATCCCCGATGGCGCTGACCTGATCAACAATATGGTCTCCGGCGCCCCGGGCTTTGTCCTCGAAAATGTATTTGTCATGGCTGGTGTACCCGGAATTTTTGCCAACATGCTGAGCGATATCGACCCCTTGATTGAGCGCGGGGTCAAGCTCAATTCGGTGACGATACGCGGGGCGATCAAGGAAAGTGAAATTGCCGAAGGGCTCGAAGCGCTACAGGCCGACCACCCGGAACTCGCCATCGGCAGCTATCCTGGCAATATGGAACAGGCCAAGAAAAAAATTAGAGGCGTATCGGTGGTCATCCGCGGTCCCGAACAGGCTGTGCTGGAGACCCTGGCAAAAAAAGTAGCCGACTTAATGCGCGCTGTCGGCGCTGATCCGG
>JAZGEB010000067.1:0-10069 GCA_036478515.1 Parvularculaceae bacterium
ATTGGGTGGTGGCTGTTTCTGTTTTAGCCACATCCCAATCTGCAGCGACATTTTTAGGCGGTCCTGATCAAGGCTATCGCGGCGATTATACATATCTTGCGACAAATATCGGGACCATTATTGCCGCGATATTCGTGGCCAAAATCCTGATGCCAAAATTTTACGCCCTCAAAGTCACAACCGTTTATGAACTTTTGGCGACGAGATTTAATCAGCGTACGATGCGCGCCGCCGGGGGCATGTATCTGATTGGCCGTATCTTCGCCAGTGGCTCCAGATTGTTTCTGGCGGCCATTGCCGTGGCAATGATTTTATTTTCAAATGTCGATGCCCAGAGCATTGTCATCTCGGCATTTTTGATGATGGTGTTAGGGTTTTCGATCACTTTTTTAGGCGGGATAAAATCCGTTATTTGGAGTGATCTTATACAATTTATCATCTATTGGGGCGCCGCAATCGCTGTTCTCGTGATCTTATGGCAGGCCATTCCGGCCTCTAGCGCCGACGTGATCGAGGGTTTACGAAATGGCCCTGAGGGACAGAATAAACTCAAATTTTTCGATTTCAGTATTGATTTTTCAAAACCGTTTGCGATGATTTCTGTCATGACCGGTATGACGCTATTAGCGATTGCCAGTTTTGGCATGGACCAAGACATGACCCAACGCGTGCTAACATGTAAAAATGAAAAGGAAGGTGGGCGAGCGCTGATTATAGCCGCGGTCGTCAGCATTCCTGTGGTTTGGGTTTTTGTCTCAATCGGGCAACTGTTGCACGTGTTTTATGAACGACCTGACTTGATGGGCGAGGGCATCACCAGCGCTGCTGGCCGGGAATTTAGCGGTGAGAAAATCACTGTCTTCATGCACTATATCTTAGGAGAATTGCCCGCTGGTATGCGCGGGTTAGTTACAGTTGGGGTTGTTGCTGCTGCGGTATCGACAATTAATTCCGGGCTGAATTCTATGTCCTCGGTGATCGTTGAGGATTTTTATCGGCCATGGCGAACCAAGCGCGGGTCGGTCAGTGACAAGCATTTTGTTCGGGCCGGGCAAATCTCTATGGGCCTTGTTGGTATTGCCTTATTTTTAATGTCAGTACTTTGTTTTTATTGGCAACGATATTCAGATATGCCGCTCTTGGATTTTGCCCTCTCGGTCATGGTGTTCTCATATTCGGGTTTGCTCGGCGTTTATTTCACCGTGTTATTCACCAAACGCGGATCGCCTTTGTCAGTCCTGTTGGCATTGGCGACCGGTTTTATCGTGACGCTGATGATGCAAGGATTTGTCATGGATAATTTACCAGTCCCGGAAAATTGGAAAATCGTGAAAAACCTCGCCTTTAGCTGGAAGCTATGTATCGGCACGCTTATCGCATTTGTGGTTTGTGTTGCTGGGAATGATAATAAGTTAAAGGCGTGATGTTGATTTAAATATACCTCAATACCTCAATGCCAAGAAACTGGTTGATCACATTCAACACTCTAATTCTTGCAAGCCCTTGATTGATTGAATGCCAAGCCCTGGCTCTTCATTAAGTATTATCTCAGGGCCGTTAAATGTTGCGCCGCCGATCACTGGATCGAATGTGCTAAGGGAGACACCGTCCAAATCAATTCGTGTAATGACATTAGCATGGGATACAGCAAAATGCGCAGCGGCGGCGATACTGATAGATGTTTCCAACATACACCCGATCATGCACTTGATGCCATAAGCCTCGGCAATATCGACAATTTTGCGGGCGTTCGAAAGACCACCGGTTTTCATTAATTTGATATTGATGATGTCAACTGCGCGACGTTCCAGCAACTCGGTGACTTGCGCCGGGTTAAAAGCACTTTCATCCGCCATGACGGGGGTTTTGATCCGGCTGGTGATATAGCACAGGCCGTCAATATCGTCGGCTTTTACCGGCTGTTCGATCAGGTCAATCTCGACGCCTGCCCTATCGATTTCTTCAAGCGCATATACCGTCTGTTCTGCTGTCCAGCCTTGGTTTGCATCAAGGATCACTTGAGCTTTACCATTGCAGATAGAACCAATCTTCTTAATATCATCAATATCCTGAACAATATTTTTGCCGACTTTTATTTTCAGCGTTTCGTATCCGTTTTGCATCGCGCGCAAGCAATCCGCAATCATGCTTTCAGTTGGTCCAATACTAATGGTGATGTCCGTGACCAGTCGCGGTGTGCCGCCGCCTAAGAATTGATAGAGTGGTTTGCCCTTGGCTTGAGCATGAAGGTCATAGACCGCAATTTCTGCGGCAGCTTTGGCGTTGGTATTGTGGATTATGGAATTTTGAATAGTGTTTGTGATGGCATCTAAGTCGCCAATACTCATTCCGATCAGGGCCGGAAGAATATGCAAGCGCAGGGCATCCTGGATAGATCCAAGCGTGTCCCCGGTGATAACAGCCGTGGCGGGTGCTTCCCCGTAACCGATATTGCCAGTATCGGTCTCAACCATGAGAACAATATCCTCGATCGCGTTGACGCTACGCAGCGCGGTTTTAAAGGGCGTGATCAGGGGCACCGATATTTTAGCGAGCTGAAATCCAGTTATTTTCATATCAATATCTCACCATCTAGCCGGATGATTTAATGTGAACGCGCCTATATCCAATCAGGCACGGTTTCTGCTTGCAGAATTTCATCTATACTCGGACGTTTACGGATTATATCAAAACGATTACCACTGACCAATACCTCAGGCACCAGCGCTCGGGTATTATATTCGCATGCTTGCACCGCGCCGTAAGCCCCTGCTTGGCCGATGGCAACAAGCTGTCCTTGAGCCATTTTTGGCATGGTCCGTAGCGTTGCAAATGTGTCGCCGGTTTCACACACCGGGCCGACAATATCATAGTCAACCGTTTCGCCGGAAGCGCCCTCATCAACTGGATCAACGCCATGATGCGCGCCGTACAATGATGGGCGAATGAAATCATTCATCGCAGCATCCAAAATCAGGAAGGTACGCGCCCCGCCTGATTTTATATATTGTATTTTTGAAAGTAACACGCCAGCATTTCCTGCAATCGAGCGCCCCGGTTCAAAGATAACTTTCAACTGATGAGCTTGGAGTTTGTCCGTGACCATTTTGCCATATTCTATCGGTGAGGGAGGATGATCTGCCGTTGATTTGTCATACCTAATACCAAGACCGCCACCGACATCATAGGTTGTGATATTATGGCCATCCGCCCGAAGCGTCATTATCAAATCTAGTATTTTATCCATCGCCATTTCAAAAGGCGCTAATGTCTCTATCTGGCTGCCGATATGCATATCAACGCCTTGAACGGCAATGCCGGGGAGGTCGAGAATTGTTGTGTACACATCTCTGGCGAGGCGAATATCAATGCCAAATTTATTCTCGGCCTTACCGGTGGATATTTTCTCATGCCCGCCAGCATCAACATCCGGATTAATCCGCAAAGCAATGGGCGCGATTTTACCCATGTCCAGAGCAACCGAGTTAAGGCTCAGCAATTCCGGCACGGACTCGATGTTAAACTGATAGATACCCGCCTTGAGCGCGGCGCGCATTTCTTCTTGTGTCTTGCCAACTCCGGAGAAAACTATTTTTTGCGGGTCAATGCCAGAGCGCAAAGCGCGGACCAGTTCGCCGCCACTGACCACATCAGCCCCGGCACCAGCTTTGGCCAATAAAGATAACACCGCTAAATTGGAGTTGGCTTTGACGGAATAAGCGATCAGGTGATCGAGGCCGGATGCTGCAGACGTGTAGGCGGTGAAATTGTCGATTAGTGTGGCTGCACTATAGACATAGACCGGGGTGCCAATGCTTGTTGCAATTTGCGATAGCGATACATCTTCAGCGCAGAGCTGGCGGTTTTGATATTGGAAAGATGTCATGAAAATTCTTTGTCGGTGTTAAAAGGACAACTTTTAATGGCGGGCATAATCCTGGACAGCATCCAGAACCCGCAGTAAATTTTCACCCCAAATTTTATTTATGTCTTTTTGGGTGTAGCCGCGTTCAACCAATTCTTCGGTGATGTTCTGGGTTTGGGCGGCATCCATCCAGCCGGCAATTTTTCCGCCGCCATCAAAATCAGATGAAATACCGACATGGTCGATGCCGACGGTGTAAATCACATGCTCGATATGATCGACAAGATCAGCAACATTAGCGGGCGCGGAAAGTGCTGTCACGGCGCTCATTTTTTTATCGAAGATGTCTTCGGTCGCTTCATCCATGGACAAGAAAGCCATGTCATCTTCCAGTCCCATCTCGGCGCGAATGTTGTTTTTCAGTTGTTGCTGCTCCGCCGTCAGATCTTTCAGATACCCGCCATAGGCGACGATTTGCACAACCCCTCCCTTTTTGGCCAAGGCCCGCAGCTGTTCATCATCGAGATTGCGGGCATTATCCGCGACAGCACGGGCACCAGAATGCGACGCAATGACCGGGACTTTAGATAGCGCGACAGCTTGCAGCATGGTTTGTTTGCCTGCATGAGAGACATCGACGATAATGCCGGTCTTGTTCAGTTCTAAGATTAATTCGTTCCCAAGGGCAGACAGGCCGCCATGGAGATTTTCGGGCTCGCCCTTGCTGTAAGCAGGATTTGAGCTATCGCCAAAAACATTATGACCAACATGGGTAATGCCCATATAACGTACACCGCGTTGGTGCCACATCTGCACGTCGTCAACCGAATGCCCCAGCGGATAGGCATTTTCCATACCGATAAAGGCAATGCGTTTTCCAGCTTGGTGAATGCGCCGCGCGTCACGCGCATTCAAGGCCAGCTCGATGCGCTCGGGATATTTTGTCGTCAAGCGTTGGATCGCCTGATAGCGGGTTTGCGCTGTTTCTTGGGCTTTGGTTATCCCTTCTTCGGTGTCGGGTCCTTGACCGGTATAGACGATCAAAAATGCGCCATCCATGCCGCCGGCTTCCATTTTGTTCAAATCAGCTCTGGCAGTCCCGCTTGACCATGGGTCCATATCATCGGCGATTGTATCAAAATCGATATCGATATGGCTATCCAGAACCAGCGCTTTTTGATGAATGGCTTGGGCTGATTGCACGGCTGTTTCACCGGTCATTTTTGGGATCACAGAGCATGACGTGGCCGTGAGCAATAGCGCTGGCAAAAAGATGCCTCTTACTTGTTCGACAATACCCATGAAAAATCTCCCAATTTAATCCCCTAAGCTAAGCTGTATTCGATGCGCTGCCAACAATTATTAGGTTGGGAAATTTGCGCTCCGGCCACGGCAAAATACAGCTCGAGATGGGGGCAGGCTGGTGCTGGCTAATTCGCATGTCGGTTTGTCCCGGACAAAATATAGACATCCATAGGGCTTTGTGTGTATGTGAGTGACGTTTTTTCAATGACCGCCAAAATTGGCTGCCACAGGTGTCTTCCCGCACTGGGAGAGCCTATCTAAGTTGTTGAAATAACTTAAATATATGTCGTTATTCGAGTCTCGCCCAGTGATCGGCCCGAGACTGTTCTGATCAGGATTTTAAAGTAATGGAAGTCATCGAAACCAAGGCCGAGGGCCTGTCGCGCGAGTTTACGGTCAAGGTTCCCGCCTCCGAGCTCGAAGCCAAGCTCACCACCAAGCTGGAAGAGATCAAAGGTCAGGTCTCGCTCAAAGGCTTCCGCCCCGGCAAAGCGCCCGTCTCTTTTCTAAAAAAGATGTATGGCAAAGGCATGATGGGGGAGCTGATCCAGGAAACCATGAAGGATGCCAGCACCAAGGCCTTGGAGGAGCGCAATCTTCAGCCAGCGATGCAGCCGCATCCGCATATTTCTGATGCCCATGTCGAACAGGTTATCGCTGGCAAAGCAGATCTTGAATATACGATGCATGTCGAGGTTCTCCCGGAAATCAAGCCGGTCGATGTCAGTAAGCTGAAGCTCACCCGGATGGTGACCGATGCGCCCAAAGCAGATGTTGACGAGGCGCTGGAAAATCTGGCCAAAGACAGCACAGACTATAAGCCGCAGGCCAAAACCGCTAAGGCCAAAGATGGCGATCGGGTGAAAATTGATTTCCTCGGCAAAGTGGGCGGCGAGCCGTTTGACGGTGGTAAAGGCGACGGGGTTGATCTGATCCTCGGCTCCAACAGCTTTATTCCCGGCTTTGAAGAGCAGCTTGTCGGCGTTAAAACCGGCGATGAAAAAACCATCAATGTCGATTTCCCCAAAGATTACGGCTCAGATGAGCTTGCTGGCAAAGCGGCAACTTTTGACGTTACCGTCCATGAAGTTGCGGAACCACAAGCGGCCAAGGTTGATGATGAGATGGCCAAGCGTCTTGGTTTGGATGATCTGAAAGCGCTAAAAGAGCGGATAAAAGAACGCCTTGACCAAGAGTTTGCTGGCCAGTCGCGCCAGCATTTGAAGCGGTCGATCCTCGATCAGCTTGATGATGCCCATGATTTTGACTTGCCAGCGGGCATGGTCAAAGCCGAATTTGAGCAAATCTGGCAACAGGTCCAGGCAGCCGAACTTGATGATGATGATAAAGACAAGTCGGAAGAAGATTTGAAAGAAGAATATCAAGGCATTGCCGAGCGCCGCGTTCGCCTCGGTCTGGTGCTCGCCGAAATTGGCAAAGGGGCTAAGGTGGATGTCACCCAAGACGAGATCAATCAGGCGCTGATGGCACAAGCCCAGCAATATCAAATGCCGCCCCAGCAATTGGTCGAGATCTATCAGAAAAACCCAGCCGCCCTCGCACAATTACGGGCGCCTATTTTTGAAGATAAAGTCATTGATCTGATCATCGACAAAGCGGACGTCACCGACAAGACGGTGACCAAAGAAGTGTTGCTGGCTGACCCGGATGATCAGCCGGTGAAGGCCAAGAAAGCTTCGAAAAAGAAAGCGCCAGCGAAAAAAGCCCCCGCCAAAAAAGCAGAAGCTAAAACAGCCGAGACAAAAAAAGCGGTGAAGAAGGCTCCAGCCAAGAAAGCAGCCAAAAAATCCGCAACAAAAGCCCCGGCAAAAAAGGCCGCGAAGAAGTCTTAAAAGAAAGACATGTTCTTAAGTGATTGAAAAGGCGGCTTTTTAGTCGCCTTTTTTCTGCTTTGTCGCATAGTAAAGGCGCGCCGATTGGGCTAATGTTCGCCTCATCGGTGCCTAACCAATGGGTGCCTTCTTTATTATGGGAACGTATCCATCATGACCTTCACCTATTCAGGCAAATCCAGTCTTTTGTGCGCAGTTGCCAGTCTCGCTTTGCTGAGCGCTTGCGGTAAAAAAGACGACGCCAAAACGGTAACACCAGAAACCAAAGTTGAGACTGAGACAAAGAGCACGCAGACGCCTACTATAGCGCCGGTTAAGCTGTCGAAAAATAATCCATTTGCAAAAGAGTGGGATACGCCAGACCAAATTCCGCCTTTTGCTACCATCAAGGATGAGCATTACCTGCCTGCTTTCGATAAAGGGCTCGCAGATTTAGCTGTTGAAATCACCGCCATCGCAGAAAATTCCGAAGAACCGAGTTTTGCCAATACAATCGAAGCGCTAGAGCGCGGCGGTAAAACCCTCAACAAAGTCGCCAATGTATTTTTCAACATCACCAACACTGACACCAATGATACGTTGAATGAGTTGGAAGTTGCAATTTCACCGCGGCTGTCCAAGGCCCGGGATAGCGTGTTCTTGAACGACGCGATTTGGCAACGGGTACAGACCTTATATGAAGCCCGCGATACGCTTGATCTTGAGACCGATCAAATGCGGGTCCTCGAGCTTTATCACCGGGATTTCACCAGAGCTGGCGCGGCGTTGGATGCGACCGCCAAAGCTCGGATGAGCGAGATCAATGCTGAATTATCGACACTGACGACCCAATTTGGTCAAAACCTGTTGGCTGAGACCAAAAGCTTTGAAATGATTGTCAAAGATGCCAAGGACCTCGCCGGTCTCTCTGAGCCTTTGATCGAGGCGGCTAAATCTAAGGCGGAGGCGAAAGACATCAAAGGTGCCTGGCTGTTTGGGCTTGACCGATCCGTCTACGAAACATTTATGACGACGTCTGAAAACCGGGAGTTACGCCAGACCCTGTTTGACGGCTACACCAACCGGGCGATGAAGGGCGGCGATAATGATAATTCTGACATCATTCTGAAAATTGCCAGATTACGCGCGGAAGCCGCGGCCTTGCGTGGCTATCGCTCCCATGCCCATTATCAACTTGAAACGAGAATGGCCAAGACCCCGGAAAAAGCAGAAGAATTTCTCTTGCAAGTCTGGCGTCCGGGTCTTGCCCGGGCCAAGCAAGAGCTGGCCGATATGCAAAGCTTAGCCTCTGCTGGCGAGACCGCCTACACAGTGCGTGGCTCTGATTGGTGGTATCTGGCGGAGAAGGTCCGGCAGAAAAAATATGAATTTGATGATAGCCAGTTGAAGCCTTATTTCGAGCTTGAGAAAGTTCGCTCCGGGGCTTTTTATATGGCCAATCGGCTCTTTGGTATTACTATCGAAGAGATGAAAGACGTTCCGATCTGGAATGACGTCGTGACCGTCTATGATGTCCGCGATGAAGCGGGCGCCAAGCTTGGCACATTCATTATGGATATGTATGCCAGAGACAGTAAACGCGGCGGCGCGTGGATGAGCGGTTATCGCTCAGCTTCAAAAATGGATGGCCCGATCCGCCCGATCATCACCAACAATCTCAACTTAATCCAGCCGTCAGCAGGTAAACCAACGCTGATGAGTTTCAATGAGGTGCAAACTTTATTTCACGAATTTGGTCACGGGTTACACGGATTAATGACCCAGGAAAAATATGATCGTACTTCTGGGGTTAGCGGGCCGCGTGATTACACAGAATTTCCAGCGCAGTTGTTAGAGCACTGGTCTAGTGCGCCGCAAATGCTGGCTGAATATGCGACCCATTATGAAACTGGCGAAGCCATTCCGGTTGAATTAGTGACTAAGTTGAAAAATGCCTCAACCCATAATCAGGGCTTTAAAACCACGGAGTTCATCGCTGCCTCCTTGCTCGATTTGCGCTGGCATATGTTGACCCAAGCCGAAGCCAATGAAATTAAGAGCGCGCGTGAATTTGAGCTAAAAGTTCTGAGCGAATATGGTCTGATTGATGAAATTCAACCGCGCTATCGCTCAACCTATTTCTCGCATGTTTTCGCTGGCGGCTATTCAGCAGGCTATTACGCTTACCTCTGGTCAGAAATTCTCGATGCGGATGGCTTCGATGCGTTCCTCGAGACCGGCGATATTTTCGACCCAGATCTTGCTAAGCGATTGAAAGAAAATGTTTATGAGGCGGGGTCACGCGAAGAAGCGGATGAGCTCTATCGTAAATTCCGCGGTAAAGATCCGTCAATTGAGCCGCTCTTGCGTGTGCGCGGTTTGGATGATGGCAGCTAAAAAATTGCCTGAATGAAACGACTGAGCGCCACAAGGTGGGAAACTCCCAGCTTGTGGCGTTTTTGTATTTATTGGTGTAGCGCCAACCCTTTCCACTCGATCAAGCCAAGACATCGATCAGTCTTGTCACGAACCAATATAGGCCAATAGCCCCGATTAATAATGATCCCGGTATCACAATATAACGGCGATAAATATTAGCCGTGTGACCAGCGGGCAGGGCGATGCGCTGGATCATCCGGGCCAGAATGAAGGCGGCTAAAATGATCGCCAATTGGCCGAGTTCGACGCCAATATTGAAACTGATTAGGGTGGTCAAAAACTGATCTTTGACCAAGCCCAATTCTTGAAAGACACCGGCAAAGCCCAAGCCATGAAATAGCCCGAAGCCAAACACAATCAGCGGCCGCCATCTCGTCATGGTTGGAAACACCATATTTTCGATCGCGACATAGGCAATAGACAAAGCGATTAAAGGCTCAACAAAATCTGCGGAGGGGGAGATGACCCCGCTGGAGGCCAGAGCCAGCGTGATTGTGTGGGCCACTGTAAAAGCAGAAATTTGCCAAAGCAGATCATGGCGGCTGCGCATTGCTAGGAATAATCCGAGCACAAACAGTATATGGTCAAAGCCACGCGGCAGAATATGAACAAAGCCAAGCTTCACATA
>JAZGEB010000068.1:0-4097 GCA_036478515.1 Parvularculaceae bacterium
AACATCACCACCGCAAACAACCGCCGCACCCGGATCATCGCTACCGCAGTGACGAGCAAGAGGGCCAATAATGTCAGGTCGATAAATAAAATCGGTGAGAGCGTGGTTTCAAAATCTTGCATAACTACACCCTCCCCTTTGGCGCTTCTTCGCATGGGGCAATATCCGCATGCTTCAAGTCTTTGCCGCTAAGCGGATTTAAGCCACTAACCCACGCTGCATGCGCCACCGCATGCGTGGCTGCCGGCCCCGTGAACAACAAGAACAAAGCGATAAAAAACAGTTTTGCGACCAGTAGCCAACTATCACTTTGGAATGCCATCCCAAGGATCACCAGCTCCGCCCCTAACGTGTCAGTCAATCCAGAAGCGTGAATTCGGGTATAAAAATCCGGAAACCGTAATATCCCCAAAGCGCCGATCAGGATGAACAATGCGCCAAGACCAAAACAGCCCCATGAAAGCCAATCAGAAATCACTGCCCAACTCATGATGGTCCTCCCTGACGGTCATCCGCCATCGAAGGTGACATGGTTCGATATCTGAAAAACTTCAAAATCGCGATCGTGCCAGTAAAGTTTATCAACGCATAGAGCAGCGCGATATCAAGAAAGTCCGGACGGCCTGAAAGGTATCCCATCAACCCCAAGAGCAACACAGTCTTCGTACCAAAGCTGTTGCCCGCCAAAACCCGATCATACAGCGTTGGACCAGCAATTGCCCTGACCAGAACGATTGCCATCGCGCCCAAAATAGCCACTGAAACGGTGATGAACATCATGACCGCCCCCTCTCACTTGCGTTGTCGAACTTGCAAACCCGCGCGCCCATATCGAGGATTGCCTGCTCATCCGCCAATTGCTCGGTCAAGGCATGGATCAATAATGAGCCATCAGCTAAATCGACAGAAACAGTGCCGGGGGTGAGGGTGACAGAATTAGCAAAAATAACCTTGCCGACGTCACTTTTTTGGAGGGTCGGCACTCTGAACATTTTAGGACTGAGGGACGGGGCTAAGACCTGTTTGGCGACAGCCAAGTTCGCCTTGCCAATTTCAAAAGTCAGCCAAACCCAATATCCCATAATGCCCGGAAATATACGGGTTGGGACGCCCTCCGCGTCGAGCATTCCAGCGCGATGCGCCAAGGCGGCAACGAAAAACACCGAAACAAGGCCAAACACCAGCAGCACCGTGTTGTCAAAATAAGTCGACAACAAAAGCCAGATCACAGTTAAGGCAATCACCAAAACAAAATGACGGCCAAGTATGGAGCGAGCAAAGCGAAGCATCTGTTGATTTCATCCTCAGGAATTTGAGAGCAGAAAATCACAGTTTTCGAGGCAAAATCAATCCTTTTAGGAAAAAAAAGACAGTCAAATGTGAGGAAAAACGAGCACCGACCGCAACCTAAATACGCAAGGCCACAGCCGATGTCAGATCGACTAAACCACAATACCCTTAAAACCCACTTAAGCGAGGGAGATTACTTACAATTCTTTGAGGGTATGGCCAATTTTAGACCGCGCCGAGATATCCTGCAGCTGCACCTTCTTCAGAGTCTGGCGTGACCTCCTCTAAAGCTATCATGATATCTTTCCCGCGCCAGTCCCAATACCGTAAAATCGTGCGCGCGTAATCGCGCGAGATAGAATCGAAAACGCCCTGAATTTGATCGCTTTTTGCCGCATCATACTCTGGGACAAGGTCACCCGGCTGTGTCGTCTGGGCCGCAATATCAAATAGGCTATAAAAATCATTGCGGGACAAGCCAACACTTTTGCACAAGATTGCAAACGGCTCACCACTAAAATCGCGCAAAATCCGGCTCGCCGTCTCACTCGACACCCCGGCTAACAAACCGACCGCATGGGCCAGTTCTTCGCTCGGCTGGGTTCTAGCGACTTCTAGAGTTTTATGGACCACATCCATGGTCACCATTTCGCCATTTTTGCCGCGGGGACGGTGACGCCGGTCGATGAGTTTGAGCATCGACAACACCACCGGATCAGGATTTGAAGTGGTAAAAGTCTCGCGGAACATGTCCTGAAGCGCTTCTTGCAACTTCGAACGATCAGTGGCAAAGCGCGACAGGATCAGGCTACGATGCGCAGAATCCACCCACCAAAACACGGTAAAGCCGTGCTCATGGCGTAATTCAGGTCGCTTCAGTACTGCATCGCGCAGATCAGTTTCGTGCTGGCACCGCTGCACAAGTCGCATCAACGTTTCTTCGGATAACACGATTGAGTGGTTTTCGAGAACTCGCTTTAACACCGGCACATCAGTATTTTTTGCCAAAGCATCGAACACACCAGATGTCAGGTCTTTGCGAAAACCGATCGCTGACCTGTGCTCTGGCGAGCGCCCACAGGCTTCAACCAGTAAATATTCCGGTATTGAGGCAACATTGTTGAGTAAGGGCACAGCGATATCAGGATCATCAAGGATCAATATCTTCAATAAGGGCGCAGGAAGTTCAGGCAGTGTCGACAGCCTTTGTGCTGCTTCCCGGCGGGTTTCTTCAGGCACCTGCTCAAGAGTGGCAATGAGAACATCAGCGATAAACTCTCGATCATTCGGGCTTAACTGACCCGACGGCAGCGCCACCAGGTCGGTTAGTCGGCGCACGAGCTCTAGGCGCGGATTCTCCATCGGTTCAACGATGAACCCATCATCTTCTTCTACTAACGCATTTGGTGCCGTCGTCATCCTAATTTCCCCTCTATCGTAGCCAATAACATACCCATTTGCGGTTAACGGTTGATTGACAACAAAACCAGTCCTCGTCCCTATTGGGACGCCGTAAACTCGTGTATAAAGGGTCTTATCGACCACCTTTAGAAGATTGCTGACCTGCTATGCCCCGATACACCTCCCTATTTGGCCTCGCTGTTCTCCTGCTGGGCGCTTGCGCCACAACAGATGTGTCCGAGACAGCGGATGGCGGCTATTATCCTGTTGGGTATAGCGATGGTTGCGCTTCCGCCGGGGAGGCAGGTAAAGCGTTTTCCTCAAAAACCATCCGCGATAAAACGCTGTTCGAGACTTATTCCAGCTATCGCTCAGGCTGGCGCCAAGGCTATCAAGCTTGCGGTCGAACGTCGCCCCGGGTGCATGAAAGCACCGATCCCTATAGTGATGACCGGATCCGTGACTTTTAAGGCCAATTAAAATCTTCCCGCAGGCCCGGGAAATACGACCGGGGTTTCAGAGCCGTCCTTGGCGACAGCCGACACGCCGAAGAAATAATTATCGATGACGATATTCTCCAACGTAAAACTATCGACCTTGCCAACATATCGCGAGCGGCTCCATTGCGGCTCTGTTGTTAAACGCCAATGCACCCGGTAGCCGGCCAGATTACGCGCACTCTTGCCCTTGGCTAAAGTCCAACTCAGGCTCGTCGAAGATGTCACAGCGCCTTTAGCTTCAACATTTTCCGGTAGGGGCGGCGCACCAGCCATCCCAGCCAAAGTCAACGCATTGAGCGCAGTTACTTTCGCGGCATAATCGGCGTTCACCCCAGCCATTGTGTCGCCAAAGACCCGGCTACCCTCCTTCCGTAAATCTTGGTGCTGACGATCATAATGTTCATGCACTTCCATCAACCGCACACCGGGAAAACCAACTTGGTTAAACGGTCGATGGTGCCCGCCGCGCTTATAGCGATCTAAACGGTAGACCATCATCACATCTAGGTTTGTCATATATTGATCAGCCAGCCGATCAATATAGCGCGCAACATTGCGTGAGGCACTATCGACTTCACCACCGGTAAAGCGCCGGATCCGCGCTTCTTCTTCTGTTTCAACCGCTCTGGTGCCTTCGGAAAACACCCGCACCATGCTATTATCGATGACACCATCAATACCGGAAATATTTGAAATCATGTCATTGTTGAGGACCACTTCGATATTCCAGCCATTTTCAATCGCGTGGGCGGCAACGATTTTACCGCCAAATAACCCTTGTTCCTCACCGGAGAGACCAGCATAAATAATCGAACCGGCAAATTTACGCTTTGACAAAACGCGAGCCGCTTCGATAACCCCGGCCATTCCTGAGGCATTATCATTCGCGCCCGGACTATCACTGGT
>JAZGEB010000069.1:0-2756 GCA_036478515.1 Parvularculaceae bacterium
AATGCCACCAATGCTGCCGCTGCGAGCGCACCAGCACCGACCCCAAGCACGGCGAATGGCAGCGCACCAATTTCTCCGGCCCCGCGCCGGGTCATCGAAGAACATTCACTTGATGCGTCGCAAATTGTCGGGTCCGGCAAAGGCGGGCGGATCACCAAGGGCGATGCCTTGGCCGCTCTTAGCACAGGCAATAGCAGCGCTACCCCAGTTGCCGCGCGCGCGAAGGAGATAGGCCCGCGCGAAGAACGGGTGAAAATGTCGCGCATGCGCCAAACCATTGCGCGCAATTTGAAGGCTTCGCAAAATGAAGCGGCGATGCTGACGACGTTTAATGATGTCGATATGACCGCGATCATGGAAACGCGATCCGAGTATAAAGAGCTGTTCTTGAAAAAACATGGGGTCAAGCTTGGCTTCATGTCGTTCTTCATCAAGGCTTGTGTCGCGGGTTTAAAAGAAATTCGCGAGGTCAATGCGCAGATTGATGGCACTGATATTATCTATAAAGACCATTATGATATTTCCGTCGCGGTCGGTACGGATAAGGGCTTGCTGGTGCCGGTGTTGCGTGATGCTGATCGCTTGTCATTGGCCGGGATCGAACGGCGGATCGCCGATTTTGGCGCGCGGGCGCGCTCGGGCGATATTTCCATGGACGAGATGCAAGGCGGGACGTTCACGATTTCCAATGGCGGCGTTTATGGCTCGCTGATGTCGATGCCTATTCTCAACGCGCCGCAATCCGGTATTTTGGGCATGCACCGGATTGAGAAACGCCCGGTAGTGATCGACGGTGCTGTTGTGGTCCGGCCGATGATGTATCTGGCTCTGTCTTATGATCATCGGATTGTTGATGGCAAAGGCGCGGTTACATTTTTGGTCAAGGTCAAAGAAAATCTCGAAGACCCGGGGCGTCTGCTACTCGATCTCTAACCAAGCGGTGGGAAATTTTCCGCGTTCCAGTCTCGCGCTTTGGACAGGTCTTCGTGAAATTCATGGCGATACTGATCATCTGCAGTGGCTTCCGATTGCGCGTCAAACGGAACTTTGCCGTCCGCCTTGGCGTTGTATCTGAAGCTGCGGGTGACAGCGCGCTCGGCATCCTCATGTGAAATGTCCAACTCCAGCGCCGCAGAAACATCACACAACCGGGCCGCGGGGTTATTCAGGAAATCCTGCTTGCCAAGGCGATGCAGATGATTGGTCGGCCCACGCTGTTGTTCAATTTCGAAAAACAACGTGTTCTGCAAGGAGAAACAGATCGTCAGGAGACGGAGCAGGCGTTGCATGGGCGACAGGTTTTCCTGTTCCACATCTGCAGCGATTGCCCGGTGTTCTGCGCGGTCACTCAATAAATGATTGAGCAACCCCATTGAGTAGCTAAGCCGAGGCTTGCCGCCGCGAATATTGGCGAGTAGATAGGCTTCCAGCGACATATCCATTAACACAATCCGCAACGGATCACCGCAGGTCAGCATGTCCATCAACATGTTGTTGACCCAATTTGATGGCTTCAACACCGACGCTTCTTCAGGTTCCCAACTTTTACGGAATTGCGACAGCGTGAAGCGAATGATTTGCCGCCAGGTCGTGTCATCACGGGTGAGAGATTGTCGCGCGGCCCGTAGATTTGCAAGATCGACGAGGATCTGTGGTTCACGATAGGAAAGGATCCGCCCCTTTTTCTCGAGCGATTTGGCCAGTAATGTCGAGCCACAAAAGGAGATATGGGCAATCACCCGGTTGGGCTGTGCCGGCGTTTTATGTTGTATCCATTCCAGCGCCTCGGCCAGCGGCACGGTCTTTATATCCGGCCCGACTGTAATTGTCGTGCGTCCATCCAAAAAAGCCGCCTTGCGGATAACCGTCCTTGTCACCGGTGTGAACTCGAACACCTCAAGGTCTGCGTTAATTGATGATAAAAACCAGGATGGATCGTCAAAAATCTTGTGCGTTGTCACTGTCCCCGTTGTCCCTCATGTCTCTTCTCCAATGGGACTATGACACTCGCCATCTGGTTCGATTATTTCAATTGAGTAACCATTCTAACTTGTAATATCGCGGTAATGTTTCGAGCATATTTTTAGGTCAAGCTAGGGGTGGAGAAGAAGAAAGTCATTGATTCGTGCACCCCGCATTTATCATGAGGATACCCCACGGCTCAAACTGGAATACATCTTCAAACGGCACGCCAAACTCTAGCGCGATCCGAAATGCCAGTTCCAGCGACGGCGCATATTTTCCCGCTTCGATCGCGATAATGGTTTGCCTGGTGGCTGACACAACCTCGGCCAAGCTCACTTGCGTGTGCCCGGCCTGTTTGCGCAATTCTTTGATGCGGTTGCTGACGGTGCCTTTTGTCATCTATAGACGATAATAGATAATGGCGGAAATTCGCTCAACAATTGTGCCAACAATTAGAATACCGAACAAATGAAAGAACAATGAGGGCGGGTGGGTGATGTCAAAATTAAACCCCTGATATTCCGTGAACGCATAACTGGCGAGGACAGTAAAAATCACAACATTGATCGCTGCCATCACCACCCAATCGCCATTGCGGCCCAAGGGAGAGGGAAAAGAGGGAAAAGGGTCATGTTTCTTGCCTCTCCCTCTGGGAGAGGCACAAATTTTCTTAAAATTTGGGTGAGGGACTTACTCAACATATATAGAAGTAACGCTTGCCACGGCTTGACCGTCCGCTTCCCCACGGCTTGACCGTGGGGCCCATCGCTCGAACACGCCCAATGAACGAT
>JAZGEB010000070.1:0-19702 GCA_036478515.1 Parvularculaceae bacterium
AGACTGAATGTAACCAACCACAACACTGCGCCACCGCGGCGCTTCGCTTGTCGCCTGATCGAGAAACACCATTTGGCGTTGGCTCATCGGCATCGTCGCAAAATCTAAGGTCTCGCCCTGCCCTTGCCATTCGCTGATGATCGCCGCAATCATTTTCTTGGTCGGGGCGATCAGCGATTTTTTGGCGGGGGTTTTTGCGCCGCGCCGATCAAGCAAAAGCTGATAGCCGTCCGGCGTTTGGTCAAAACTGACGCTGTCATAGAATTTCTTGACCACTTGCTCGGGGCGGTCCATCGGGCGGTCACCAACTCGTTTCATTGCCTCCCCCTTAATCCGTATCTGGCCAGTCGAGGTCGGCCACCTTATCGAAAGAAAAGAACTTCCATGTCTCAGCCATATGATCGGCGAGTGGGGCCAAAATACTAATCGGTTTGCCGCCAGCCGGGTTCGGCACAATCATCTGCCGACAGAACAAATGCATCATCGACGACACGCCATCAAGACGGGCATCAGTGCCGCCATATTTGCCATCCCCGATTATCGGATGGCCGATCGCTGCGGCATGAACGCGAATTTGGTGGGTTCTACCGGTGCGCGGCCGAAACGCGACGAAGCTGGCTTTGCCGCCGGCATCTTCGACCAATTGAAAATCAGTTACCGCCTTTTTGCCTTGCTCCCCATCTGCCGGGGCGACGATTTCATAATCGCCTTCTTGTTTACGGATCATCTTTTTGGCAATCGCCATCTTGACCGTCCCTTGGGGTGGACGGGGCACTTTAAAACATAACGCCCAATAGGTTTTCTCGATCTGTTGCCGGGCGAAGGCCTCACCCAAAATTTTAGCCGATTTGCGCGTCCGGCCAAGCAGCAAGACCCCGCCCGTATCCCGGTCGAGCCGATGGACCAGTCGAGGTCGCTCTTGCTTTTGGCTCAGCGCCCCGAGCATCCCGTCAATATGGCGCGTAGTATTTGTGCCGCCTTGCACAGCCAAGCCAGCAGGTTTGTTGATCGCTATGATGTGGGCGTCTTCGTAAATCACGAGAGACCGGATTAAATTTTTATCGTCCGCCGACAAGCCCGTGGCCGGTTTGGGTTTTGTCTCCCCGACTGACGCATCCTCTATCGGCGGCACACGGATGGTTTCGCCGGTCTCTACCCGACGCGACGCTTTAACCCTGCCGCCATCTACCCGGATCTGACCTTTGCGCAGCATTTTTTCCAACGCACCATGGCGCAATTGCGGGTAATGCTGGCGAAACCAGCGATCGACCCGCAAGCCATCATCGGCGTCAACGACGCTGACCATTTCGACACCACTCATGATAAACCGTTCATATTAAAGTTCGGCCAAGCCACAGCCCGGCCATTAAAGCGAGGATCGATACCACAACTGACGAGGATAGATAGCCCGCCGCGGCAAGATATTGCTTGCGCTCGGCGAGGCTCACGACATCCAATGAGAAAGTCGAAAAGGTGGTGAAAGCGCCGAGGATCCCAACCGACAGGAACGCCCGTAATGCCTCGCTGACTTGCGCCCGGCCCGCCAGCCACGCGATCAGTATCCCCATCGCCAGCGACCCCGCGACATTGACGATCAGTGTCGCCCAGGGAAAACCCGGACCAAAGGCCTTGAACGCCCAGCGACCGACCGCAAAGCGCGCACTCGCCCCAAGCGCCCCGCCGCCAGCAACCGCGAGCCAGATATTAGTGGTAGCCAAAGCCTTGCTCCTCAATATCTTCGGGATGAACATAATCAGCCGGCCGAAATGGCGCCAACAATAAGCCCTTGAAAGATAGATCACGCCGGTTAGCAAGTCCAATCACCATCGCTTCATCGCGCCGCGTCGGGCTCCAGGTTCTAAAGGCCCGGTCCCAGACCGTCAGGATGGACCCATAATGAGTTTGCAGATCAGGGCCGGGGTGATGATGGACCCAGTGATGCGACGGCGTCACGACCAATTTGCGCAAGCCCTCTTCAAAATGCCCGGGCAAGCGCAGGTTTGAATGTTGAAACAGGGCTGATGCTAGCACCAGTATTTCAAACACCACCACTGTGGAAAATGGCACCGCAAGGGCGAACACGAACCCAGCCCGCAGACAGGCCGAGAGGATCACCTCAGCGACATGAAACCGCACGGCGCTGGTTGTATCGAGGGTTTCATCCAAGTGATGGACTTTATGAAAGCGCCAGAGGAAATCAATTTCATGAAATGCCCGATGGCTCCAATATAAAAACAGATCGAGCAGGATCAAATTCACAAATAACGACAATACCGGATCAATCAGGACCGGCTGCGTCCACACCGCGATCTTCGAGGCAAATAATGTCAGCGGTAAGACGATAAACGCCGATACCGGGACTGTCATCACCCACAGCCCAAGATTGCTAATATAGCGTTTTGATGCCAGCCGCCGACGCACTTTTGGAAAGAGTGTCTCAGCCGCGAACAATACCATGAACACAGATGCGAGAATGATTGCTTTGGCGCCGAGAAAACTATTCATTGGGCTTCACTTGCTTCTTGCGCCGCGCGGCCCACCAGCTTAGGCGCTTTTCCAAATCGCGCTCAAAACCGCGCGGTACTGGTTTGTAAAAATTTATCCGGTCCATTTCCGACGGAAAATAATCAAGCCCGGCATAGCCTTCAGGCGTATCATGATCATAAATATAGCCGGTGCCATAGCCTTGTTCTTTCATCAATTTGGTCGGCGCATTAACCGCATGAGGCGGCGGCATCAGCGAGCCATTTTCTTTGGCTGATCGCAGCGCCGATTTATAAGCTACATAAAGCGCATTGGATTTTGGCGCGGTGGCAAGATAGGCGGTTGCCTGAGCCAGCGCTAATTCGCCTTCCGGCGTGCCCAGCTGTTCATATGCATCGCGCGCGGCCAAACATTGAGCTAGCGCTTGGGGATCAGCCAAGCCAATATCTTCGCTTGCCATGCGGATCAACCGCCGGGCCAGATAAAGCGGATCTTCGCCCGCGCTCAACATGCGCGCCAGCCAATAAAGCGCGGCATCAACATCAGAGCCCCGAATAGCTTTGTGTAAAGCAGAGATAAGATTATAATGCCCCTCTTGGCCTTTATCATAGACCGGCGCGCGGCGCTGCACCAGTTCAGCCATTTGCTCGGTGTCGAGAATATCTTCCCCCGAGGCAAATATATCCTCAACCAGATTGAACAAAAACCGACCATCGCCATCGGCGATTTGACCCAAAGCAGCCCGCGCCTCTGGTGTGAGCGGCAAGGCCCTGCCTTGATCGGCTTCAGCCCGGACCAGCAATTCTTCCAGCGCCGTTTCATCGAGACGCTTCAACGTTAAGACTTGCGCCCGGGACAACAAAGCCGAGTTCAATTCAAATGACGGGTTTTCCGTCGTCGCCCCCACCAGCGTGATCAAGCCGCTTTCCATCGACGGCAAAAAACTATCTTGCTGGGCCCGATTGAAGCGATGGATTTCATCGACAAATAACAGCGTGCCGCGACCGGATAGTCGCTTGGCTTCCGCCTGATCAAAGATTTTGCGCAGCTCCGCAACCCCTGAAAAAATCGCAGACGTTTGCACAAAGTACAGATCAACACAGTCTGCCAAAAGTCGCGCAATCGTGGTTTTGCCAACCCCCGGTGGCCCCCAAAAGATAATCGAGGACAATCGTCCGGCTGATAACATCCGCGCCAGCGCAGCTCCCTCACCGAGCAAATGATCCTGCCCAACAACTTGGTCCAAGGTTCTCGGCCGCAGCTTATCGGCCAGAGGGCGCGGTGTCCCCTGCTCCAATCCAGCGGCGGCGAAGAGATTAGCCATTACCTCAATCTGATCTGGTTGAGACGACCTTGGGGGTCTTGAATTTGGATGTACCAGCCGCGCCGGTCACGGGGTTGCGCCAAAATTGTCTTAATGTCTTTGACTGAACCGACCTCAGTGCCATTGATGTTCAGGATGCGGTATTTCTGGCGCAAGCCGATGCGCGCGCCAGCGCTGCGCCTAGTAATAGCGGTGACCACAACACCGCGATCAAACGGCGACATGCCCAACTCATCCGCCAAGGCTGGCGACAGATTGGCAATTGTGGTGCCCGCTAGCGGATTATTACCTGCAACCATATGCGTATCGCGGCGCGGTGTTTCTGGCGGCAATGCCAGAGCGACGGTCAGCGCCCGGGCTTTGCCTTTGCGTATAACCGATACGGGGACGGCATCGCCATCAGACTTCGTGCCAATGCGATAAGTTGCCGCTGGTGCATCGAACACCTCTTGCCCGGCAACTGCGATAATCACATCGCCTTCTTTAATCCCGGCTTTTGCGGCTGGCGATCCGGGGAAAACATCTTGCACGAGTGCCCCGGCAGGCCGGTCGAGTTGCAAGGCTTTGGCAAGATCAGAGGTCACCGTATCGAGGGAGGCACCAAGCCACGGCCGCTTAATTACTTGGCCGCCATTAATCGCGGTATTGACCACTTGCTGAACAAGATTGCCGGGGATGGCAAAGCCGATCCCGTTCGATCCGCCAGAGCGCGAGAAAATCGCTGTGTTGACACCCAGCAAATTGCCATCGACATCGACCAGCGCGCCGCCAGAATTGCCTGGATTAATCGCTGCATCGGTTTGGATGAAAAATTGAAAATCAGAAATCGACAATTGCGTCCGCGCCAATGCCGAGACGATACCGCTGGTCACCGTCTGGCCAACCCCGAACGGATTGCCAATCGCCAGCACGATATCGCCGACCTCAGCCGCTTCAGAATTGGCAAAGCGTAAATAAGGTAAGGGCTCTTGCGTCTCGATTTTCAAAATTGCCAAATCAGTTCGCTCATCCGTGAGCAGAACTTCTGCTGGATATTCGCGCCGATCGGTCAACACGACTTTGATCTCGGTCATGCCTTCAACCACGTGATTATTGGTCACCACGACGCCGTCCGGGCCGACAATCACACCGGAGCCGAGCGATTGCTGGACCCGCTCGCGAGCCATGCCCCGCATCCCGCGATCGCCAAAAAACTCACGGAAAAAAGGATCGTCGAAGACGCTCGCCCGGCCCCGGGTTTTGACCACCCGCTTGGTGTAAATATTGACCACAGCCGGAGCCGCCTCTTTGACCACCGGCGAGAGCGACATCTGCATCGCCAAGCCGGTTTCCGGCACGAAGCGATCAACGGCGAAGGGTTGGGCGGCGGCGCTCGCCAGCCATGTGGCGCTAGCGGTTGCACAAAAACCTAATAGAAAACGACCCAATTTCATGCTTCTCGAACTCCACTTTTAAAAGCGAAGTCCATTATACAATCAACCCCCTGCCAATGGCCAAGGGTTTTATTTGGGTTTGTTCTATCTTTGTGCTCTCGCTGTTCAGACAGGTCTCAGCTCGACTTAAACCCAATCTTGCTATGGCTGCCATCGCAATATGGTTTATTGGCAGAAGCGCCGCATCGACACAAAGCGGCTTTGGTGGTGACGGTGGATTTGGTCCCGGTGCCGCGCAGGATTTCAAGATTACCAGTGACCATGAGCGGGCCATCGGGCACCGCCGTAACCGTTAAAGGGCCATCGCGATGCGGTAATGCTTCAGCTGCTTTGATCGGGATCTCCCCGGTTGCTTCGAAACCAGCCGCGACGTGAGCGCCATCACAAAACGGTTTGTTCTTCGACTGACCGCAGCGGCAAAGGGTTGCGCGATTACCGATCGATTGGCCCTCAATCAGAATTTCTGCTTTGACCGCAACCGGGCCATTTTCCAAAACCCGCGCAACATTGACGTTTGGCTTGGGCTCGTCCTGACCGCCATCGTGACGTTGATACTGAATGGCGCCGGAAGGACAGCTTTGGGCCAGCACGACGATGTCTTCCACATGCCCATTATCCGGGAAGATCCATTGTCCTTTGGTCCATGCTTTGAAAACTTGCGGCTGTGACAACACGCATTGTCGGGCATGAATGCACTTCTTGCCATCAAAGCTAATAGAAATATCTTCGCCTTTTTCGGTCGCCATTGGTCTATCTCTCTTTTTCAAATTTCTGCCTGACCCCAGCATAATCATACAAGCTTTGCGGGCAATTGGCTACACGAGCACAATGGTGCTTACAAGCCAGCCATGGGTCAGCAAAAGGCACAAAAAAAAGCGCCCCGATCGGGAGCGCTTTGGTATTATTTAGATCAAAAGACCGGCGTTATTCTTCGCTGTCGATTTCTTCTTTGACAATCACCGGGCCACTGTCTTTGCCTTTGGCAGTGACATCGCGATCGACAAATTCAATCACTGCAACCGGCGCATCATCACCATGGCGGAAGCCGGCTTTCATGATCCGGATATAGCCACCATTGCGAGACTTATATCGCGGGCCCAGGGTTTCAAATAATTTGCCAACCTGATCGACATCGCGAATTTTCGAAATCGCTTGGCGACGTGCATGCAAGTCACCTTTTTTGGCCAATGTCACAAGTTTCTCAACGATCGGCCGCAACTCTTTTGCTTTGGGCAAAGTCGTGGTGATCTGCTCATGCTTGATCAAGGACGCCGCCATATTGGCGAACATCGCCTTGCGGTGGCTCGCTGTGCGGTTCAGTTTGCGGTGCGCAATACCATGGCGCATGACGGTTTCTCCTAAGGTCGGCAGGTCGTAACTCGACTAGCCTTGATGGTCTTCATATTTACGGGCGAGTTCTTCGATATTGTCCGGCGGCCAATCCGGCACATCCATGCCGAGATGGAGGCCAAGACCGGCGAGAACCTCTTTAATTTCATTCAATGATTTACGGCCAAAATTCGGTGTGCGGAGCATTTCCGATTCCGTTTTTTGGATCAGGTCACCGATATAGACGATGTTATCATTTTTGAGGCAATTAGCTGAGCGCACAGACAATTCAAGCTCATCAACCTTGCGTAGCAAGGCGGCATTGAACAAGAGTTCTTCTTCTGCGCCGGCTTGGTCTTCTGATTTTGGCTCTTCGAAATTAACAAAAATCGACAATTGATCTTGCAGGATGCGCGCCGCATAAGCGACCGCATCTTCTGGCGTGACCGCACCATTGGTTTCGACTTCAAGCATCAGCTTGTCATAATCGAGGACCTGGCCTTCGCGGGTGTTCTCAACCTTATAAGCAACCCGTTTGACCGGGCTGTACAGGCTATCAACCGGGATCAAGCCAATTGGCGCATCTTCGGGCCGATTGCGATCAGCCGCAACATAGCCCTTGCCATTTTGGATTGTCAGCTCCATGCGCAATTCTGCGCCTTGGTCGAGGGTACAGATGACATGATCCTTATTGAGGATTTCAATGTCAGCTGTCTCAGCGATATCACCAGCGGTGACAACACCTGGACCGGTTTTATGCAACAGCACCCGCTTTGGCCCTTCGGCATGTAGCCGCAGCGCCAATTGCTTGATGTTCAAAACCAGAATGGTCACATCTTCGCGGATCCCAGGGATCGATGAAAATTCATGGACAATGCCATCAATTTTAATCGACGTCACAGCAGCACCTTGCAAGGATGACATCAAAATCCGACGCAGGGAGTTCCCCAGCGTGGTGCCAAACCCGCGTTCAAGCGGTTGTGCAACAACCACAGCTTTGCGCAATGGATCAAAGCCAGGCTCAATATCAAGCTTGGTTGGTTTGATCAGTTCTTGCCAGTTTTTTTCCAGCACTTATCAGCTCCAGTCGGTGCCCTCTTTATAGCACCCGTTTATTTCAGCTATTCCCCTTGGAAAATCCCGCGAGCAGGTTTTTCCAAATTCAAAAAATCATACGCGGCGGCGTTTGCGCGCCCGGCAACCATTATGCGGGATTGGCGTGACGTCACGAATATTCGTCACGGTCAAGCCAGCCGCTTGCAAAGCCCGCAATGCACTTTCTCGGCCTGTGCCCGGTCCGCGGACCAGAACATCAACCGTTTGCATGCCATGTTCCATCGACTTTTTGGCCGCATCTTCAGCCGCCATCTGCGCCGCAAAAGGGGTCGATTTACGCGAGCCCTTAAAGCCCATAGTGCCAGCAGTTGACCAAGCAATGGTGTTGCCTTGCTGATCAGTAACGGTGATCACGGTATTATTGAAGGATGCATTTACATGCACCACGCCCGTGGTGATATTCTTTTTAACGCGGCGCTTAGCGCGACCAGCTGTCGGTGATTTTGCCATGATATCCTCTTACTTCTTTTTGCCGGCAATGGCGCGTGCTGGGCCTTTGCGTGTTCTGGCATTCGTGTGGGTGCGTTGGCCGCGGACCGGAAGGCCACGACGATGGCGCAAGCCCCGATAGCAACCCAAATCCATCAGACGTTTGATGTTTACAGCGACTTCCCGGCGCAAATCACCTTCGACCATGTAATCGCTATCAATCGCTTCGCGAATTTTCAGGACATCAGCGTCAGACAACTCATTGACCCGCCGCATCTCATCAATACCGACCTTTTGAGTGATCTCTTTGGCCTTGGTGTCACCAATGCCATGAATATAAGTCAGCGCGATATGCACGCGCTTATTAGTCGGGATATTAACACCAGCGATCCGAGCCACTTGTCAGTCCTTTATCTGCTTTCTAACCTGTTGACTTTCCTGTCAATTGTTAGCCAGCGTTTCAAAATTTCACCCGCTGGAAGCCGCGCATACGGTCCCAGCCCTGATCTTACCTTTGGGCGAAGGTGGCGTATGTACCGCCATGTCCCCTACCCCGTCAACCGCTGAGATGGCATTTTGCCCCTCAAAACAGCTTATTTAATGCAAGCCTTCAACACCATCTTTAACACTGTCCAAAACCACATCAATTTCCCGCGCGACGGCCTCAATTGAGCCCATGCCATTAATCGCGAACAACACCCCTTTTTTGCCATAATGCGGGATCAGCGGTGCTGTTTCCTGATTATAGACCCCAAGTCGATGGCGGAAGGTCGCTTCATTATCGTCTGCCCGGATAGGCCCGCCATTCGCTTTGGTTTCAGCGATCCGGGTCTTCAAGCGCTCCACCAGCGCCTCATCATCGACCTGCATCTCCAACACAATATCAAGCTTGCGGTCTTGTTCCGCGAGAATACTATCCAGCAACTCTGCTTGCACCAGGGTGCGTGGAAAACCGTCCAGCATGAACCCGCGCTGGCAGTCCCGGTCCTTGATCCGCTCAGCAACGATGCCCGCGACGATTTGGTCTGACACCAGATTGCCAGCATCCATAACCGCTTTAGCCTCGACACCAATAGCGCTTTGCGCCTTGACCGCAGCGCGCAGCATATCGCCGGTTGAAAGCTGCGGGATACCCCGTGTTTCAACAATTCGCGCAGACTGAGTGCCTTTACCAGCACCCGGTGGGCCCAGAAAAATGACGATCATCGACGGCCCTTCCCGAGCTTGGATTTCTTGATCAGGGTTTCATATTGCTGGGCGAACATATAGCCCTGAATGCGCTGCACCGTATCCAACGTCACCGAGACCACAATCAACAACGAGGTGCCGCCAAGATAGACCGGAATTTGTGGGTATTTTGCACGCAGAAATTCTGGCAACAAACACACGAAAGTCAAATAGCATGCGCCGATCACGGTCAGACGGGTCAGCACATAATCAATATATTCTGCCGTCCGAGCGCCGGGACGATAGCCTTGGATGTAACCGCCATATTTCTTCAAATTATCCGCCGTATCCTCAGGGTTAAACGTGATCGAGGTATAGAGGAAGGTGAAGAACATGATCATCGAGCCATAGACAATCATGTAGAGGGGTTTGCCCGGTGAAAAGGTGCCGGAAAAATTCAACAACCATTCAGGACTATCCGGCCCAATCGCAGCTTGGGCCGTCGCCGGTAAGAACAGCAAAGAAGAAGCGAAAATTGGCGGGATCACACCAGCCATATTCAATTTCAAAGGCAGGTGCGATTTATCACCGCCCATCATCTTATTGCCCTGCTGGCGTCGCGGATATTGCACGAGCAGTCGACGCTGCGCCCGCTCCATGAACACCACAAAAGCGATCAGCCCGATTGCGCCAAGCAACACCGCGACCACAATCGGGGCTGCCAAGGCGTTGGTTTGACCCGACACGAGCAAGCCAGCAGCAGCCCGAGGTAATTCGGCGACAATGCCGGCAAAGATGATCAAGGAGATGCCATTGCCGACCCCGCGCGCAGTGATTTGCTCGCCAAGCCAGACCAAGAACATAACCCCGCCGACCAGCGTAATCACGGTCGAAATCATGAACGGAACGCCGGGCACAGCAACCACAGGAACGCCCCCTTGGGCGCCCTGACCTGACAGAGTAGAGGCGATGAAGAAGCCCTGTAACAGCGCCAAAGCAACAGTTAAGTAACGGGTGTATTTATTGATTTCCCGGCGGCCTGCTTCGCCGTCTTTTTTTAATTTTTCGAGCGATGGAATAATCGCGGTCATCATCTGCACAATAATCGAGGCCGAAATATACGGCATAATATTCAACGCAAAAATCGCCATCCGCTCGACCGCGCCGCCGGTGAACAGGTTGAACGTGCCTAAAAGGCCACTTTTTTGCGACTGGAACGCTTGCGCAAAAGCTTCCGGATTAACCCCCGGCAACGGAATAAATGTGCCCAGCCGATAGACGACCAGCGCCATCAGCGTAAACAAAAGACGCTTTTTCAACTCTTCCGACTTAGCAAAAGATCCGAAATTTACATTCGATGCAAACTGTTCCGCGGCTGATGTCATTGCTTAATATCCGACTCAATGGGTTGGTATAACAAGGTAGAGATGCCATGTGGCGGTGGCCGGG
Source organism: Parvularculaceae bacterium (assembly GCA_036478515.1). Lineage (GTDB taxonomy): Bacteria > Pseudomonadota > Alphaproteobacteria > Caulobacterales > Parvularculaceae > CALLVA01. The sequence goes on from JAZGEB010000070.1 coordinate 10,732, forward strand.
CCATTTCACAAGCCCACCCACCCCAATTAATCTTTAAGATTTAGCTCTATCGGCCGCCCGGCCAAGATAGTTACGCTTACGCAGTTTTTTCTCAGGCCGGGTCATGGTGACCTTGCCGCCCGCTTTTTCAACTGCTTCGCGCGCGCCTCTGGTGGCATAAGAAACTTCGATCTCAACCTTGGCTTTTAACTCACCTTTTCCAAGCAAGCGCACGCCATCAAGCTCGCGCCGAACGAGGCCCGCTGCCATCAACACCTTCGCGTCAATTTTGGCTTTGGCGTCAATTTTCTTGTCATCAATGGCTTGTTGCAAAACGCCAAGATTGACCTCGGCAAAATCCTGCGCGCCGTAATTGTTAAATCCGCGTTTTGGCATCCGCATATGGATCGGCATTTGGCCGCCTTCGAAGCCTTTAATCGCCACACCGGAGCGGGCTTTTTGCCCTTTAACACCGCGACCACCGGTTTTACCTTTACCAGAGCCAATACCGCGACCAACGCGGGTGCGGGTTTTACGAGCGCCGGGATTATCGGCCAATTCATTCAGTTTCATCTTCATCTCCTGACTTGCGACAGCAACTCACATCCATGAGCCATGCCTCGCCTGTTTGTTATCCCGGTGAGAGCCGGTGTTGGTTTGATTACTTGTCTGCGACGACTTCCACCATGTGGGCGACCTTGCGGATCATCCCTCTGACAGAAGGCGTATCTTCGAGAATTCTGGTCCGGCCAATTTTATTCAGGCCAAGACCAACCAGCGTCGCCCGTTGATCTTGGGGACGGCGGATGGAAGAGCCGGTTTGGCGAACCGTGAGTGTTTTTTTTGCTGCCATGATAATTTCTCCTGACTGCTAATTTAAGCTGCGTCTGTGTCAGCTACATCGTCTGACTCAGGGCTTTGATCTTTGGGCGCTTCACCGCCGCGCCGGGCCATCAAGTCTGATACTTTCAGGCCGCGACGTGCTGCTACTGCGCGCGGGTTGTTTTGCCGTTTCAACGCATCCACTGTCGCCCGCACCATATTATAGGGGTTCGACGAGCCGAGAGATTTGGCCACAACATCCTGCACACCGAGCATCTCAAACACCGCCCGCATTGGCCCACCAGCGATCACGCCCGTACCTGCAGGGGCTGTGCGAAGCACAACTTTACCAGCGCCATGACGCCCTTCGGCATCATGATGCAAGGTCCGGCCTTCGCGCAACGGCACTCGGATCATGCTGCGTTTGGCTTCCTGAATAGCTTTGCGCATCGCTTCTGGCACTTCGCGGGCTTTGCCCTTGCCAAAGCCGACGCGGCCCTTTTGGTCGCCGACAATGACCAGTGCTGCGAAGCCGAAATTTTTACCGCCTTTGACCACTTTGGCCACACGATTGATCGCCACGAGGCGATCTGAAAATTCGTCCTCTTCGTCGCGGCCCTTACCGCGGCCGCGGCCGCCTTGTCTTGGTTCTCTTGCCATGATGGTCCGCTCCTAAAATTTCAGGCCAGCCGCACGGGCTGCCTCGGCCAGCGCCTTGACGCGACCATGATAAATATATCCGCCGCGATCAAACACGACTTCTTCGATACCGGCCTTCAAAGCCCGTTCAGCAACCAGCTTGCCAATTTCAGACGCTGACTTAGTGTCATTGCCTTTAACTTTCCCGCGCAGATCTTTTTCCAGCGAGGAAGCAGAGGCAACGGTCAGGCTTTGGCGATCGTCAATCACTTGCGCAGCGATATTTTTGCCTGAGCGAAAAACCGACAGGCGCAAACGACCACGGGCCCGGCGCGCAAGTTGTGAGCGGGTCCGCCCAGCGCGTTGCTGTAATTTTGTTTTGTTTGTCTTTGTCATAGTGACACGTAAAAAAAGCAGTATCCAAAAAGGACTTACTTCTTCTTCCCTTCTTTGCGGAACACATACTCATCAGCGTATTTCACGCCCTTGCCTTTATAGGGCTCTGGCGGACGATAACTGCGAATTTTTGCGGCGACTTCACCAACTTGTTGTTTGTCGATGCCGGTAATTTCTATCTCGGTCGGTTTGGCGACTTTGATATCGATGCCCTGGGGCACGTCAAATTCGACATCATGGCTAAAGCCGAGCGCAAGGACGAGCTTCTTGCCCTTCATCTGTGCTCTATAACCAACGCCAACCAGCTCAAGGTTTTTCTTGTAGCCGTCAGTGACGCCTTCAAAAATATTCGAAACCATCGACCGGTTCATGCCCCACATTGAGCGCGCCATTTTTGTTTTATTGACTGGCGTCACAACAATGCCTTTGTCGCCTTTTGCGACGGTGCAAAGATCGTTGATGACAAATTCAAGCTGACCTTTGGGGCCTTTTGCTTTGATCATTTGGCCATCAATCGAAACTTCTGTGCCGCTTGGGATCGGCACCGGTTTTTTACCAATACGAGACATAACGTGCCTCACCTTTCCTTTATGCGGCCTAATAGACCTGGGCTAAAATTTCACCACCGACATTTGCCTCACGCGCAGCGGCGTCCGACATAATGCCTCGCGGCGTTGAAACAATCGAAATACCAAGGCCATTGCGAACCGGCTGCAGCTCTTTGACAGAGGTGTAGACCCGGCGACCCGGCTTGGAAACCCGTTTGATCTTCTGGATCACAGGTTCGCCATCATAATATTTCAGTTCAATATCAAACTGCGCTTTGTTGCCCGGCTGCTCGGTGCGTGAATAGCCCCGAATATAGCCCTCGGACTGCAAAACATCGAGCACCCAACCGCGCACTTTTGACGCTGGGGTGTTGGTTACTTTGAGACCACGCAATTGCGCATTGCGGATGCGGGTCAGCATATCACCTACTGGATCATTGACAGACATAAGTTTCGCCCCTTCTACCAGCTAGATTTCACAAGGCCTGGTATCAAGCCAGCGGAGCCAAGCTCACGCAGCGCAATACGAGACATTTTCAGTTTACGATAATAGCCGCGCGGACGACCGGTCACCAAACAACGGTTCCGGATCCTCGTCGGCGACGAATTTCTCGGCAGTTCAGCTAATGTCATCACTGCTTTGAATTTTTCTTCACCGCTCGCCTCTTCACTGCGAATAATCGCCTTCAGAGCCGCACGCTTAGCTTCAAACTTTTTGGCCAATTTGCGACGTTTTGCGTCACGGGCGACCATACTCTTTTTTGCCATTTCAGACCTCCAGTTAAACCGGTTTCCTGTGGCACAGGACCTGGCTTAGGGATTTAGTTTCGACCCGCCCTTATTTTTTCTTGGGGAACGGGAAATTAAATTCAGTCAACAGCGCACGTGCTTCCTCATCATTGGATGCATTGGTGCAGACCACAATATCCATGCCGCGTATCGCGTCCACTTTATCATAATCAATTTCAGGGAACACGATGTGCTCTTTTAGCCCCATGGCAAAATTGCCGCGGCCATCAAAGCTCTTCGGGTTCAAGCCTCTAAAGTCCCGGACCCGCGGCAACGCAATGGTTGTCAGCCGGTCAAGAAATTCAAACATCTTATCTTTACGCAAAGTCACCTTCACGCCCAAAGCCATCTCTTCGCGCACTTTAAATGTCGCGATCGATTTCTTCGCAATTGTGATCACGGGCTTTTGGCCGGCAATCAACTCAAGTTCGCCAGCGGCTTTTTCAACAACCTTGCGGTCATTAACAGCCTCGCCGACACCCATATTGATGACGACTTTTTCAAGCTTGGGGATCTGCATTTCATTGGCGTAGGAAAATTTCTCCTGCATCGCCTTGCGGATCTCGGTATTATAGCGCTCTTTCAAACGCGGTGTATAAGCTGCTTTAGCCATTGATGACCTCACCCGACCGTTTGGCGAAACGCACTTTTTGGCCGTCTTTATCGATTTTAAATCCAACGCGGGTTGGTTTGCCGTCTTTGGGATCTTTCAAGGCAACATTGGAAATATCCATTGGTGCTTCCTTGGAGACGATCCCGCCAGCATTTTCCTGCGATGGTTTGGTATGACGCTTAACCAGGTTAAGGCCGCCCACTACGAGTTTTCTGTCTTTCGGCATGACCTTGGTCACTGTTCCTTCTCGGCCTTTATCCTTGCCGGTTAGAACGATGACGGTGTCATCCTTTTTAATTTTGGCTGCCATGTCGCGCGCTCCTACAATACTTCAGGGGCCAAGGACACGATTTTCATCTGCTTGGCGGCGCGCAATTCACGCGTCACCGGGCCGAAAATCCGTGTGCCGATTGGCTCTTTTTTACCGTCCAGAAGAACAGCGGCGTTATGATCAAACCGGATGACGGACCCGTCCCGGCGAATGATGTCTTTTGCTGTGCGAACCACAACAGCCTTCATCACCTGACCTTTTTTAACGCGGCCGCGCGGCATGGCTTCTTTGACAGACACCACAATGATGTCGCCGACGGACGCATATTTGCGCTTTGATCCGCCCAAAACCTTGATGCACTGGACTCGTTTAGCACCGGAATTATCCGCTACATCCAAATTAGTTTGCATCTGGATCATCTGATCCTCCTACTTGGTGCCGGACCAAAAGCCGGTCACCATCTTAACTAGACTTAACGCTCAGGCAGGCTTGCTTAGCCTTTTGTGCCTTCGCCAATGACTTCCCAGCATTTCAGCTTGGAAATTGGGGGACATTCCTGAATTTGAACAATGTCGCCAATTTTGAATTTATTTGCCGCGTCATGAGCGTGGTAACGCTTTGACCGGCGGATGGTCTTTTTATACAGCGGATGGGTGATAATCCGTTCGATCTTCACGACCACTGTTTTCTCGCCTTTGTCGCTAACGACTGGCCCTTGCAGGATACGTTTAGGCATTTTTCAAATACTCCGTTCGGTCAAGCCGCTGTTGCAGCGGTCTTTTCCCGCAGAATGGTTTTAATGCGCGCAATGTCCTTGCGGACTTCTGAAATGCGCGCGGTTTTCTCTAATTGACCAGAAGCTTTTTGAAAGCGCAGATTGAATTGCTCTTTCTTCAGATCAAGAAGATTACTCTTCAGCTGGTCTTCGGTCATATCTCTGACTTGTTCGGCTTTCATGATCTTCGCTCCTACTCGCCAACACGTTTAATGATGCGGGTTTTTACCGGCAATTTTGCCGCCCCTAGGGCGAGCGCTTCACGGGCAACATCTTCGGTCACACCGTCAATCTCAAACATGATCCGGCCGGGTTTGACTTTCGCCGCCCAAAACTCAACCGAGCCTTTACCCTTACCCATCCGAACTTCGGTTGGTTTTTTCGTCACCGGAACATCCGGGAAGATCCGGATCCACACCCGGCCAGCCCGCTTCATGTGACGGGTAATGGCCCGGCGTGTGGCTTCGATCTGACGCGATGTGACGCGTTCAGGGGTCGTCGCTTTCAGACCGTATGAGCCAAAAGCCAATTCGGTCCCGCCTTTGGCGTTCCCTTTGATCCGGCCTTTAAACTGCTTCCGGAATTTTGTTTTCTTTGGTTGCAACATCTTGTGCTCTCCAAAACCTTATCTTTAAATCTAACTATCTGCGACGACCACGGTCACCGCGATCCCCACCACGCGGCGGACGTCCACCAGATGGACCGCCAGCTTGGGCGTCAATCATACGTTTTTCTTGGGCCATCGGATCATGTTCGATGATCTCACCTTTGAAAATCCACACCTTGATACCAATTTGGCCATATGTTGTATGCGCTGTGGCAACCCCGTAATCAATGTCAGCACGCAACGTATGAAGCGGCACGCGACCTTCGCGATACCATTCCATCCGCGCAATCTCAGCGCCGCCAAGACGACCAGAAACATTGATCCGAATGCCCAGAGCACCCATCCGCATGGCGGTTTGCATCGCTCTTTTCATCGCCCGACGAAATGCCACCCGGCGCTCAAGCTGCTGCGCGATATTATCCGCGACAAGGGTTGAATCAACTTCCGGCTTGCGAATTTCAACAATGTTGAGCACGGTTTCGGAGGACGACATTTCCGCAACTTTAAGCCGCAGCTTTTCAATGTCAGCACCTTTTTTGCCGATAATCACACCCGGACGGGCAGAGTAAATTGTCACCCGACATTTTTTGTGCGGACGCTCAATCACGATGCGCGAGACGCCAGCCATTTTCAGGCGGTCTTCGAGCCATTTGCGAATTTTCAGATCTTCATGCAGCAAGTCGCCATAAGCAGCTTTGCCGGCATACCATCTAGAGTCCCAAGTCCGGTTAATACCAAGACGCAGACCGATCGGGTTTACCTTCTGACCCATCAGGCGGCCTCCTCATTCTCTTTAACAATTATGGTGATCTCGGCGAACGGTTTTAAAATTTTGCCAGTCCGACCACGCGCGCGCGGACGCCAGCGTTTCATCACCAGGTTTTTTCCGACGAAAGCTTGCTCAACCACAAGGCTATCAATATCTAAATCGTGATTGTTTTCCGCATTTGCAATCGCGCTCATCAGGACTTTTTTGACGTCCTTGGCGATGCGCTTGCGTGAAAAATCAAGCTCATTCAACGCATTCTCAACTTTTTTGCCGCGAATTGACTGGGCAAGAAGGTTCAGTTTTTGCGGACTGATCCGAACCATGCGGGCTTTTGCCATCGCTTGATTATCGGCCATCCGACGCTCGTTTGATTTTTGTCCCATGACGCCTAACCCCGTTTCGCTTTTTTGTCCGCGCCATGACCATAATAGGTCCGGCTTGGAGAAAATTCGCCGAGCTTGTGGCCGACCATGTCTTCACTAATTGCGACAGGGATAAATTTATGGCCGTTATAAACTTGAAACGTCTTGCCGACGAATTGCGGCAGGATCGTTGAACGACGTGACCAAGTTTTGATCCCGCCTTTATGTTTGCCCTCTTCAGCTTCTTCAAGCTTTTTGAGGAGATAGCGGTCAACAAAAGGACCTTTCCAGACTGAACGTGGCATCTTTTGCTCCTACTTCTTACGGGCGTGTCGGGTACGCACAATCAGGCGATCCGTCGATTTGTTTTTACGGGTCTTGCGACCTTTGGTTGGTTTACCCCAAGGGGTCACGGGGTGACGCCCGCCTGAGGTTCGGCCTTCACCACCACCATGGGGGTGATCAACTGGGTTCATCGCAACACCGCGAACGGATGGGCGTTTGCCCATATGCCGTTTACGACCCGCTTTGCCGAGTTTCTCATTTGAGTGGTCAGCATTCGAGACCGCGCCAATCGTGGCCAAGCATTCCCCTGGCACCAAACGAACTTCCCCAGACTGGAGGCGAACCTGCGCATAGCCACTATCGCGACCAACGATCTGAGCATAGGTCCCGGCTGAGCGGGCGATTTGCGCGCCTTTGCCTGGCTTCATCTCAATATTGTGAATGATCGTGCCGACAGGTGTGTTCTTCAACAACATCGCATTGCCGGGCTTCACATCTACTTTTTCGCCCGAGACAATCTTGTCGCCCGCTTTTAAGCGTTGCGGCGCGATGATGTAAGACATCTCGCCGCTGTCATATTTGACCAGCGCGATGAAGGCTGTCCGGTTCGGATCATATTCAAGCCGCTCAACAGTGGCCACTTCGCCAAAGTTACGGCGTTTGAAATCAATTTTTCGGTAGAGGCGTTTGGCCCCGCCGCCCTGACGGCGTGCGGTGATCCGGCCTTTATTATTGCGACCGCCATTGCCGGTTAGACCTTCGGTCAGCTTTTTCTCAGGCCGACCTTTCCACAGCTCGCTGCGATCAACCAGCACGAGTGTGCGGCGGCCAGGCGATGTCGGTTTAAACTTTTTTAGTGCCATGATCTTTATCCGTCACCCTTACAAGCCAGTTGACACGTCGATGGCGTGACCATCTTCGAGTGTAACAATAGCTTTTTTAACCAAGCTACGCGTATAGGCGCGACCCTTGAATGTTTTACGTTTACCTTTGGTGCGCATGGTGTTCACAGCTTTTACTTTAACTTTGAACAGCGCTTCGATGGCTTGGGTGATTTCCGGCTTGGTCGCGTCTACGGCAACCCGGAAAATCACTTGATTATTTTCAGACGCAATTGTTGCTTTCTCGGTGATCACCGGGGCAACAATTGTGTTGTAATGCTTTTCTGAAATTTCACTCATGATGCCAACCTTGCTTCCAAGCCTTCGACCGCAGATTTGGTCAGGACCAATTTATCGCGACGCAATATGTCATACACATTGGCCCCAATGACCGGCAGCACATCAACATTTGGAATGTTGCGGGCTGCTTTTTTGAAATTCTCATCGACCAGCGTGTCGACAATCAAGGCATTTGACACACCAAGCTTGGCAAAATTCGCGATCAGCGCTTTGGTCTTTGGATCGTTCAACTTCGCATCATCAATGATGATCAGTTCTTTGGCACCGAGCTTGGCTGATAAAGCATGACGCATTGCCAGTGCCCGGAGTTTTTTCGGTAATTTCGTCGCATGCGAGCGAACCCGCGGTCCGTGGGCTCTACCGCCCCCGACAAATTGCGGCGCTTTGCCGTTCCCGTGACGCGCCCCGCCGGAGCCCTTTTGCGGACCCCTTTTCTTGGTCGTGCCTTTGACTTCCCCGCGCTCTTTGGTCTTATGGGTCCCAGCTTGGCGCTTGGCCAATTGATAGGTCACCATCCGGTGGAGAATGTCTTTGCGCGGTGTCAGACCAAAGACATCATCTTTAAGGTCGACAGAGCCAGCTTTTTTAGCTTCGAGTGTGACAACATCAAGTTTCATTATTCAGCCTCCCCCTTAGGATTGGCTTGTTTAGCCAGTTTCGCCGCAAGATCTTGATCAACTTTGGCCCGAGGTGGTTTGCCGTCGATCATTTCCTGGGCTTGTACAACCCACTCTTCTTTCGCAGCCTTATCGGTGACGCCGAGCTCGTCGAGTAAGCTGGTACGATCCGCATCAGACAGGGCGACAAAAGCGCTCAGGGTGCTGATGTCTTTGGCTTTCAATGCTTCGGCGGATTTCTCGCCAATACCATCAATTAGTTGAATGTCATCAACGAAAGCGACATCACTGGCCTCAGCCGCTGGGGCAGCTGCTGGC
>JAZGEB010000071.1:0-10766 GCA_036478515.1 Parvularculaceae bacterium
CTGAGAAGGCGTCACACGGGTTTTTGCGAGCCAGGGATGATTTGCTGTCCGCCATCAACAAAAAGGTGAACGCTTCAGGGGCGATCCCAAATTGATTTTTGTTGGGCGTGATCCCGCTGGGTGTTTCTATCGCATGGGGCACGCAGTGGATCGGCCCAGTTTGGGGGTGGTTCGATAGGGCCTTGGCGGTAAAATCACTGACCGCCCAAATATCTGACATGAACGGCAAGGCCGTCTCCCAACCTGTGGGGAATACTGGAAGTTCCCATGCCCAATAGCCGATCTGGCGCCAGCTTCTGTCTTTGTTGAGGCCAAGATAATGCAATGCATAAGTTACTTCGGGGGCATTTAATTGGACAATCAACGTGCCCTGGCGGGCCGCCGGGAAGGCTTCCAGCTTCATATCGGGCGTCATATCTACTGGTGCAAAATGGTGCGACAAATCAACCGCTATCGGGTCAAGTCCGACGCTGACCAAAGACTGATAGGTAGCGCGCGCCGCTGCCCCAAGGCCGTTTGCGGTCGAAAAAAGTCCGGCAATGACTAACGGTCCTTCAACCGGGCCAATGGCTGGAGTAGGCAATGTGCGAGCGCAATAAAGCGCCCAAGCTTTGCGTCTCGCATAACTCGACCATAGCCGACGGCGCAAAGGGGCGGGGAGTGTTTGCCAAACCTTGCGGGCGAAAATGACAGGAGTGGGGGAAGCCACGAATGAAAACTCCCGCGAGGTGGTGATTGGTCACAAGACGCTAGAATAGCCTGTTCGGGCGCAAGGGCAAGATTGACAGACCAAGGGGGTCACTTCAGAAGCAGGGGTCAGACTTTGGTGTTGAGTGGTATGTCCCAAACTGGTTTTCAGACCGAAAATAACCCGTGTAAAGCCGCGGCGCAGGATATTTTTGGCGGTTTGCGCCAATGGCGTTTATGGTCAGCTTTGGCCCGCGAAGATATTCGCAGTCGCTACATGCGCTCTTTTATTGGCATTAGCTGGGTGACGATTTCGTTTGCGATTTTTGTTGCGGTGAAGATTTTGATTTTCACGCCAATGTCAGAAACCAATGTCAGTTTTTTTGCGCCTTATGTGGCAATTGGATTTTTTGCTTGGACTTTCATGAATTCGGTGATTGTCGATGGTTGCGTTGCTTTCATTGGCGCAGCCTCCTGGATTAAGGGCGCGCGGATGCCACTTAGCATCTATGCCTATCAAAGTATTATGCGAAATTTATTCCTGACAATTTTTAATTTCATCGTTGTCATCGGCGTCATGGTTTTATCCAAACGTAGTGTGCCGATGGTCGGCTTAGTCGCGATCCCAGTGTTCTTACTCTATATTGTCAATGCGGCTTGGATTCATATCTTGTTTTCAACCATTGCCGCGCGCTATCGCGACTTCATGCATATGACCCAAACCATCATGCGGGTGATGTTCTTCCTGACACCGATTTTCTGGCTGCCTGAAAATATGGGTGGGATGATGAAAATATTAAATTATAATCCGCTGGCGCATTTTATCTATGCGCTGCGTGATCCTATCCTGTATGGCACCGTGCCGATGACCAGCATCTGGATTGTTATCGCGACAACGATTATCGGTTGTTTATTAGCCTATCTGGCGATGGTATATGGTCGCCGCAAAATTGTATTTTGGCTCTAGTCTCATGGCATTTATTCATCTCGATCAGGTTTCGTTGACATATCCGATGCTCGGCGCGGGATCGCGCGCCCGGGTCACGAAAACGGCATTGGTCGGGGCCGGCAATGTCCTCAAAGATAAAAAGCAGCGCAGCAGTGGCATTGTTGCTTTGAAAGATATTTCGCTAAAGTTTGAGGTTGGCGACAGGGTTGGCTTAGTGGGGCGCAATGGCTCGGGCAAATCAACATTGCTGAGGGTTATGGCTGGGATTTATGAACCGCTAGAAGGCAAAGTCCATGTCGAAGGGACTATTGCATCTCTTTTCAGTTTAGGTCTGGGCACAAAAACTGAGGCCAACGGGTATCGCAATATTGAATTGGCCGGTTTAATGGCTGGCTATTCGCGCGATCAAATTGATGATAAATTACCGGCAATTGCTGAGTTCACTGGCCTTGGACAATATTTGAATATGCCGGTCCGGACTTATTCTAACGGCATGGCGATGCGGTTGAAATTTGCTTGTGGCACTGCCTTTTCACCAGAGGTTTTATTGATGGATGAATGGCTCGGGGCTGGCGATCCCTCGTTCCAGAAAAAGGCGAGCGACAAAATGGCTGAACTGGTCGAGCAAGCCGGGATTTTGGTTCTAGCATCACATAATTATCAGTTGATCAAAAACAGCTGCAATAAAGTGATGTGGCTTGATCGCGGTGAAATGAAATTATTCGGCCCGGTCGATGAAGTCCTCGAACAAGTTGACGACTAGGAGCCTATAAGGCCATGCAGGGGAATGGCGATTCCGGCAGGATTCGAACCTGCGACCATTCGCTTAGAAGGCGAGCGCTCTATCCAGCTGAGCTACGGAACCGTTGATTTTTATATATGCCCGAAAATGCGCAGCTTTGGCCAGTATTTTTATCTTGCACCAGCGTCTGCGCGCGTGAGGCACTTAATGCGTCCAAGGTTTGCGCCGGTTGGTGGCGAAGTTTTCGGCGTAAGTTTTAATCACCGGGCGGGCTGATTTTTTCTCGATAACCTGATGGGGAATGCCTTTTTCTTTGGCATAAGCGATGGCTGCTTCTTTGCTGTCAAATTTCAACTGGACTTGATTTGATTGGGTATCGCCTGAGCTGACCCAGCCCATAAGCGGGTCGATACGGCGGGCGGCGGCCTGTTCATATTCGAGCAACCAGAATGTGGTTTTACCTTTGCCGGATTGCATGGCTGTTTTTGACGGTTGGAAGATACGCGCAAACATCGAAAAATCCTTATCTAGTAGGCGATTGTCGCTATTTTCTTGCCAGAATTTATCGGGGCTTGCAATTCCCAACTAGGCGCTATTGCCTGTCTTTTCAGTATCCGTGAGGAATTAAGCCTGATCGCCTATTTAGGGCTTGCATTCCCCGTGGAAGTAGCTTTATCAAGGCGCTCGGTTCGGGGCGTAGCGCAGCCTGGTAGCGCATCTGTTTTGGGAACAGAGGGTCGCAAGTTCGAATCTTGCCGCCCCGACCATTGATTTTCAGTTTGGCTTTGCCGATATTTTTGCATCGCAAAAATCGAAAATCAATTGCGTGACCGCTACGCTGGGACGACCAATCCAATTCACTACAGGTCTGGCAATTGATCTTGTTCAACCGCCGTTGTTGGCGCTGCTTGTTCGAGCCGATAGGTGATCTCGCCAGCGCGGTTTGTGGTCAAGGTGACATCCCCGGCCCGGTAGCCGGCTTTGGCGATTTTCATGGCTAAGGGTTGGCGCACCAACACCCGGCATGGGGTCTCACAGGTGACGCCATCAGCAAAGGTGATGGTCGCGCCTTGAGGAATAGAATTGACCACCATATAGGGCGCGTCAGATGTGCTGCCTGTCTCTTGGCCGGGGGTGATGCAGGCCGTTAGGCTCGACAACGCCAACATCATCAAGAATAGTCGCATACCAATTTCCTCTGCTTTAGCCCCGCCATTCAATCACACCGGTGGCTTGAGAATAAGGCCGGAACCCAAATTTCTGGTAGAGCGGTAGGGCGGCGGGGTGATCCGCTGTGCAAGTCTCCAAGATCACCCGCTTCGGATCGAATGACCATGCTAGGTCAATCGCATTATGTAAAAACCAATTGCCCAGCCCGAGCCCTGTGACATGCGGCATCAGCCCGAAAAATTTCAGCTCAATTTCGCCTGCGCGTTGATGGTCACGGCGGGCATCAATTTCGGCCATGCCACAAGGAACGCCGTTCCAATAAAGCACATAGATGTAGACTTGGGCGTCATGGAGGATGCTTTCGAGCTTGGCATCATCAAGATAGCGCCGCGAGACCCAACGCCAAGGCTCGCCAACCGCATTGAATAAGAACCGATAAAACGCAGCCGGCGGTTGTTCGGCCCGCATAATTGCAGATTTGCCTGCCGGGCAGGGCGGAGCCGGTTTGGTCGGCCGCGCGGTTTGTTCCAGATAGGTGATCGTAACGTTGAGTTTTTCGCTGGTCATGGCCCACCATAGCAGATCGCCGGAAAGGTGCGAAGCGGGGATCGTTGGTCGTATATGATTTAGCTGCTCTTCATCCCAGCGCGAATTTCAGCGCGAAAGGCGTCAATCGGTTCTAGCGAGCCATCCTTTTTCTCGACATGCCAAAATGTCCAGCCATTGCAGCCAGCAGCATTTTGCATTCCGGCTCCGACTTTGTGGATTGAACCTTGCGCGACTTGGGCTGATTTTTTGGCCGGTGCAATCGAGCCGTCAGCTTTGACTTTCGCGGCATATTTACGCTTCGAGCAATAGAGCATAGTGCCGGGGCGCAATAAGCCTTTCTCGACCACTTGGCCAAACCCAACCCGGGGGGCCGCGCGCGGTGAGGGAGTAATATTGGCGTCTTCTTGCCGAAGCGGGGTAATCGCGTCAATCCGCTTCTGGGCCGCCTTAATATAATCCGTGTCCTGTTCAATACCGATAAAGTTCCGGGTCAAATATTTAGCTACAGCGCCGGTGGTCCCGGTGCCAAAAAATGGATCGAGCACAACATCGCCTTCGCGGCTGCAAGCAATAAGAATACGGTGGAGCAGGGCTTCTGGTTTTTGTGTCGGGTGGATTTTGGCCCCTGATTTAGACTTCAAGCGCTCGCCGCCCGTACACAAGGGAAACTCCCAGTCAGAGCGCATTTGCACATCTTCATTGCCCGCTTTCAACGCGGTGTAATTAAACTGCACTTTAGAGGATTTATCCCGGCCCGCCCAGATCAAGGTCTCATGAGCGTTGGTAAACCGGGTGCCGCGAAAATTGGGCATCGGATTGGTCTTGCGCCATATGACATCATTTTGGATCCAGAAACCAAGATCCTGTACAGCGCTGCCAACTCGGAAAATATTGTGATAAGAGCCGATGACCCACAGCGCGCCATTTGGCTTCAGGATACGGCGTGCCTCAGTCAACCACTTCCGGGTGAAGTCATCATAAGTCTTGAAACTAGCGAATTGATCCCACTCATTTGTCACCGCATCCACTGGTGAATTATCCGGCCGTGACAGGTCGCCGCCCAATTGCAAATTATACGGCGGGTCGGCGAAGATGAGGTCGATGCAGGCCTCTGGCAGGGCTTGCATTTGGGCGATGCAATCGCCTTGCAGTATCGTGTTCAGCTTGGTTGCCGGGACATTATTGAGCGGTGTTTTTGCCATCTGACCAGTCTTTCTTATTCTGACTGGCAGGGTGAGTCACGGGGACTCATCTGTCAAGAGTCCCTGATTCGTTTTCTGAATAAAATGTTATGAGTCAAAGGGTTGTTAACCAAGGTTAACGAATTGTCTAAACTGCTAATCTGGCTTCATTGGCCCCAAGTAAAGACCGGATGGGCGCGAATGTGCGGCGATGATGCGGGGTAATGCCTTGAGCGTTTAGGCCGTCTTGATGCGCTCTGGCGCCATAGCCCTTATTCGCATCCCAGCCATATCCGGGCCAGTGGCGCGATAGCTCTAGCATCATCCTGTCTCTGGTGGTTTTGGCGATAATCGACGCTGCGGCAATCGATAGGCTCTTCGTATCGCCCTTAATAACCGGATAGGCCTGACAGGGGAAACGCGGCGCATATTTGCCATCTACCAAAACAGTTTTGGGCCGCACCGGCAGGGTTGCCGCTGCGCGTTGCATCGCCAGATAGGTGGCTTTTAAAATGTTGAGCTGGTCTATCTCGTCAACCGTGGCAATGCCAACGCCGATGCGGGCGCATTTCCATAAGGAAGCTGCAAGCTCATCCCGGCGTTTGGCGGTCAGTGTTTTGCTATCGCGCAACCCCGCCGGGGTGCAATTGCGGTTGAGGATCACAGCAGATGCCACCACCGGCCCGGCCCATGTCCCGCGGCCCGCTTCGTCGATCCCGGCAATCAGGCCAGGGAAAGTGGCTTCGAGTTCAAAGGTTGGGGCTTCGGGCATGGCGCGACGCTTGGTTGGTTAATGAATGCTTAACACTTAGGTCGAGTCTTGGAGATTGGCAAAGGCCACATAAACGCCGACATACAGGAACGGCCCGTTATGAACGGGCCGCA
Source organism: Parvularculaceae bacterium (assembly GCA_036478515.1). Taxonomy (GTDB): domain Bacteria; phylum Pseudomonadota; class Alphaproteobacteria; order Caulobacterales; family Parvularculaceae; genus CALLVA01. The sequence continues at coordinate 6,164 of JAZGEB010000071.1, forward strand.
AATTCTTCGATTATGTGAGGTCAGTTTAAGCCGCTTTGCGACGGCGTCGTGTCATCGCGCCAAGGCCAGCAATTCCGGCTATCATCAGAGGCAGAGCGGCGGGAAGAGGAACTGGGGAACCATTGACCGAGTTGATGGTGAAATTATCAAGTTGCAGACTGCCACCAAAATTCTGGGTCAGGGTCAAAGTGGTCACGCCGATAAAGGTGGTTGCAAAATTGACCATGCCAATAGCGGCCGGAATGGCAAAACTATCGCCTAGATTTGAGGTCAAGGTGAAGGCCCCGACATTGGTTAGGTTCATGATGTCGAAACTCAATAGATCAAAGGTGCCACCAGAAAAAGTAATGTCGATGACCACGAGGCCAGCCGAGTCGCGAGCGTTAAAGATAATTGAGCCATTGGTGAAAATATCATATGCGCCCTGGACCGGATCAAAGCTGACGCCATTTTCCGTATAGGTGTCGGTGATGATAGCACCTTCGGTTGCTTCTTCGAAATCAACCACGATGACAGCGGCATTGGCTGAAGCCGTCACAAATCCGCAACCGGCGATGAGTGAAATGATAAATTTCTTGAACATGAGGTTCTCCCAAAAACTACAATATTGAGCGCGACCATAGGCTTGAGGTGTGGAAAACACAACTAAGGTTAATTCGGGAACAATCTCAGCTCATGCAACTTTTGCGTGATATTGGTGGGCAGGAGCGCATTAGCGGCCTTCAGCGAGAAAGCTTAGTTGCTGAATTTGCGCAGAATTTTTCGCCATGTCCTGATCCACAAGTTTGGTCGGGTAGTCGCCATTAAAACAGTGATCGGTAAAGGCGGGCTCAGCGCTGTCGCGTTTATCTTTGCCAAATGCACCGTATAGACCGTCAATGGACAAGAAGGCGAGACTGTCGGCTTCGATGGTTTGACGCATTTCCTCAACCGTTTTATTCGCGGCCAAAAGTTCATCCCGAGACGGCGTATTGATACCATAAAAATCGGGATACATAATCGGCGGGCAGGCGATGCGAAAATGAACTTCCCGAGCGCCAGCTTTACGTAACATCTGACCGATCTTGCGCGAGGTCGTACCGCGGACAATTGAATCATCAATCAGCAGCACCCGCTTGCCTTTGACCACGCCAATATTGGCCGAATGTTTACGGGCGACACCAGCTTCGCGGATCGATTGGTCGGGCTGAATGAAGGTTCGGCCAGCATAATGCCCGCGGATTAACGCCATCTCATAAGGCAGACCAGAGGCCTGAGCATATCCGATAGCCGCGGGCACGCCGCTATCCGGGATCGGCGCAACAATATCAACTTCAACACTGCTTTCCTCAGCCAGTTGGCGGCCAAGATTTTTGCGTAACTGATAAACGCTCTCGCCCTCAATGAAGGAATTGGGCCGGGCAAAATAAATCAGTTCAAAAATGCACGGCCGCGCCCGTTTTGGTTTGGGGAATATTTGGCGGCTATCCAAACTGCCATCAGCGTAACAGACCACAACTTCGCCGGGGCTAACATCGCGGATATATTCCGCCCCGATCAAATCAAAAGCGCAAGTTTCGGATGCCAGCACATAGGCATTGTCGAGCTTGCCGAGCACCAAGGGGCGGATACCAATTGGATCGCGCACGCCGATCATCGCATGCTGGCTCAAAGCGACGAGGGCATAAGCGCCCTCAACATCGCCGAGCGCATCGATCAGCTTGTCGACCATGGTCATGCCCCGGGACACCGCCGCGAGTTGTACGAACAGTTCGCTATCAGAAGTGGTTTGGAAAATTGACCCCTTACGGATCAACTCACTGCGCTTGGTGTGAGTATTGGTCAGGTTACCATTATGGGCAATGGCAAAGCCACCGCGATCGAGATCGGCATAAAGCGGCTGAATATTGCGTTCAATCGAGTCGCCGGTGGTTGAATATCTGGTGTGGCCGATGCCGGCATAGCCGGGGATTTTTTCGAGCATCGCACTGGTGGAGAAATTATCGCTGACCAATCCGTTTTTGCGTTCTTGATAAAACTGTGTGCCATCATAAGTGACGATACCAGCCGCTTCTTGTCCTCGGTGTTGCAGGGCGTGAAGGCCGAGGGATGTTAGCCCGCCAGCTTTGTCCGTCCCGATAATCCCAAACACGCCGCATTCTTCGGTTAATTTGGGGCCATTGGTCAGGGCTTGCAAATCTTCGATTGTTGATTTGGTGTAGGCCGCTTCCCGCTTCAAAAAACCCGCAACAGCGCCATGAAAATTTTTGAGATCAGACATCATAGGGACAATCCATGTGTGGGCCTTGTTGAAGATCTAGGGGGCAGCATCAGGTTCTCGTGGCTCGGTGGTAATGCCAAAATTGCCAAGGAAGTCAGCCGCGCTTCGGGCAAAATCCAAGGTCGCGGCATTCTTAATCGCGGGTGGCATCCGGCTATCATCGTAAGAATAGCCAATGAAAAGATAAAACAGACCGATCAAAACAAAGCCGCGCAAGAACCCGAACAATCCGCCAAGCCAGCGATCTATCGTGCTTGGTTTATTGCCAAGATATTTACTCAAGCCCATATCAATGACGACACTGGCCAGCATGAACGTGACGACAAAGGCCAGAGCCATAATCCCGAGGCGGACGATCATATCGCTACCTGCGCCGACAATTTTGCCAAGCGGTGTTGCCAGCAATAAAGCAACCAAGGCGCCAGCCCCAAGGGAGGCTAGGGTGGATAGTTCGCGAGACAGGCCACGAATCCAAGCAAAAAACAGCGAAAAGCCTAACAAGGCGATTACGGCAAGGTCAAACCAGGTCATTCACCTTGTTCCATTCGTTTCACACAATTCACTAACGAGGCCACAACTAGTATCGTCCTAGCGCCAATCACTGTCCATGGCCACAGCAAAGATAGCTCAATTTGAGCTTGCCCCAGTGGCGATAAATTTGGCTCGCATCAGCCCTGTTGTTTCATGTAGCGGACCAAATCCGCGAGGGTGTCGAGGGGGATGATGGTGAGCTTTGAGGACTTGCCCGCAACCGTGCCTTTGGGCGCAAGAACGGTTTTAAAGCCAAGCTTTTCAGCTTCTTTTAAGCGCGCATCCGCTTGCGGTACCGGGCGGATCACCCCGGACAGACCGACCTCGCCAAACATCGCTGTATTCGGCGGCACTGGAGCATCAATGATAGAGGAGACCAGCGCTGTTGCAGCGGCCAAATCAGCCGCAGGTTCCGCCACGCGCAAGCCGCCAGCGACACTGAGAAAAACATCGTAGCGACCAAAATCAAGTCCGCATCTTGTATCTAAAACCGCCAGCAGCATTGATAGTCGCGCAGCATCCCAGCCAACGACAGCGCGGCGCGGGGCGCCAAGGCTCGATTGAGATACCAGCGCTTGAATCTCCACCAGCAACGGCCGTGTGCCTTCAATACCAGCGAGCACTGCCGCACCGGAAATCGTGTTATCATGATCTGATAGAAACATTTCCGACGGATTGGAAACTTCACGCAAGCCATCACTGGCCATGTCGAAGACGCCAATTTCGTGGGCTGCGCCAAAGCGGTTTTTCACTGCCCGCAAAATCCTGAATGAGCGCCCGCTCTCGCTTTCAAAATACATCACCGCATCAACCAGATGTTCAACCACCCGAGGGCCAGCCAATTGCCCATCTTTGGTGACATGGCCGACCAGTAGCAATATGCAATTTGAGGATTTGGCAAACCGCACCAATTCATGAGCACAGGCCCGCACTTGGGTGACTGTGCCGGGGGCAGCGGGCAAGGCGTCGGACCACATGGTCTGAATCGAATCGATGATCACCACATTGGGCTTTTGCGTTTTCAAGGTCGCGAGAATATCGCGCAAAGCGGTTGCTGAGGCGAGATGAACAGGCGCTTTTGTCAGCTTCAAGCGCGAGGCCCGGAGTCGGATTTGGGCAATCGATTCTTCACCGGAAAGATACGCAACTTTCTGATTGTTGTGGGCAAGCCCAGCGGCGATTTGCAGCAGTAATGTAGATTTGCCAACCCCCGGGTCGCCGCCAATCAAGATTGCCGAGCCCGGCACCAAACCGCCGCCTGCCGCCCGATCAAATTCGCCATTGCCGGTGCTGATCCTTGGTTCACGGACCATATCGCCTTCCAGCGATGCAAACTCTATCGATTTGCCGCGCCCGCCTTTGGTCGCATTATGACCGCCGGGGGGCGGCGCTTCTGTCGCTTCGAGTTCGATTGAATTCCATTCACCGCAAGCCTCGCACCGCCCGGCCCATTTGCCATAGGCGGCACCGCAAGATTGGCAAATATATGAGTCAGTGGCTCTAGCCATGAGGTCTCCAGGAAGGCTTGAAAAGCGACCTTACAGCTTTGGCAGTGATTCGGGCAAAACAAGTCCATAAGCCTTATGGCTTTGCTATATATTGAGCGCCACACATAAATCTGCGCCGATGGCGTTTGGCAGCAGGGTTGTAAAGTCGTGACCGGGTTGGTCATCTGGCTCACTGGTCATCGCACTGCTCATGGCGACACCGAGGGGATCGCCGCGTTGTAGAGCGGATAAAAATTTATATTCTGACTGGTGCAATATCCGGTAGGTGACTTTGTTTTGATAACGCCAGACCAGCACAAATTGG
>JAZGEB010000072.1:0-4203 GCA_036478515.1 Parvularculaceae bacterium
GGGTCGAGTAAGATCAGCGGCCCGGTTGCTGGCGCGCCGCCATCATCAACATAATACACAGCCGACCAGACCGCGCCGGGGTGGGCGTGATATTGATTTGACGCGCCGGCGGGGGAGACATTGGCCCACATTTGGACGGTCCAGGCAAAACGTGGCTGGTCATCTTTCATCTGCGTGTCGGTGGTGAAGCGGCTACAGGTTTCAATGACTGCTACCGCAATAGCATGGGCTGCATCGCCGCCCCAATTAAGCAATTCTTCGTCAGAGTGCCAACCATTGACGTTTGAGCGGATCATGCCTTTGGTGTTTTTTTGTCGGTCACGGATTAACGGCAATAGCCGCGCGTTGATGGCGTCGGCATTTGGAACCCGCGTTTCTAAAACCGGGGTGGCAAATAATTGCCGTTGATGCGCTTCGCTCGCCGCACTTTTAGGGGCAGCACTTTTAGAGGGGGTCATGATAGCTTCCGTTTATTCCGCAGCTGTTTTATAATCTGTCTTGGTTGCCGGATCAAACGCTTCAATGTCGCGGCGGCGTTTTTTGGTGCTTGCCGGTTTGACCAAGCCAAAACGTTGGCCGAGCACTGTCGGGGCGGCGAGCATGACCGGGGTTAGCAACAAGGTCAGCAGGGTTGAAAATAACAGGCCGTAAATCACCGCAGACGATAATTGCACCCACCAGCCAGAGGTCGCGCTGCCAATGCCAATGATACCTTTGGGAAAATTGACCGATATTTGAAACGCCATTGGCATCAGGCCAAGGGCCGTGGTTATTGTAGTCAATAAAACCGGCCGCAATCTTTGCGCTGCGCAGCGCACCACAGCATCTTCGACACTCAAACCTTTTTTGCGCAAATGTTGAAACGTGTCGATCAAGACGATGTTGTTATTTACTACGATGCCGGCCAAGGCGACAATGCCCGTGCCCGTTAACAATACGGCAATGGCTTGACCGGAAAGGGCGATGCCCAACAAGACGCCAAAAACCGATAGAACCACAGCCGACAACGTTAAGATGGCGTGATAGAACGAGTTAAACTGCAGCAATAAAATCACGCCGATCATGAACATTGCAGCGGTCATCGCAGCTGTGAAAAACGCAGCAGCGGCTTCTTGATCTTCATTCGCCCCAACCATTTTCCATGTCACACCGGGGCCAACAGCTTGTTCCAACGCATCAGAGGCAAGCCAGTCATTCATCGTCGTAATCGCCACACCCTGACTGACTTCATGGCCTAAAATACTGCTATTGCCATTACCTTTCAAATCCATCACGCGCCTTGCATTTCGGCGAATGACCTTGTCGACTTGCTGGACCGGCACGCGGGTGACGAAGTTGGAAATAGGCAATGCGCCTTGTCTGGTTTGAATGCGTAAATCTTCGAGCGCCGAAATCGTGCGCTGATCAGCCGGGAAGCGAATGCGCATGTCAATTTCTTCATCACTGTCATCTGGCCGCCATTTATCAAATAGCAATCCATCGGTCACGAGCGACAGGGTATTGCCGATATCGGTCACAGATAAACCATATCGCCCCGCTTCTTCGCGATCGACTTGCATCAACCATTCAATACCCGGCAAGGGTAAAGTGTCTTCGATATCTTGATAAGTCAGAACCTCAACGCCGTTCACCTCAGTTTTGCTTTGTTCCATGAAGGCCCGTGCTATGCGAACAGCTTGGACCGATTGATTGAAATCATCGGACGCAAATTCAATTTGCGCATCCTTGCCAACTGGCGGCCCGGCTTCGAGTTGCCGGACTTCAATGTAAACGCCCGGGACGTCTGCGAGTAATTTTTTCACGTCTTCGCCAATTACTACGCTGGTCTCTCGTTGGGCAAAAGGCACCAGATCAAGTGTCAGCAAGGCGACAATCTCAGCTGGCATGTCAAAGAGACGGCTTAACCCCGGCCCGGTTTGGGCATAAATATTTTCAATCCCGGTGTGGTCGCTGATAAGACCGGAAACTTCGATCGCGATATCGCGTTTTTCCTGTTCGGACAGATTGCCGCGCGCTTGTATCAGCACGCTGACCGGTTCTTGATCAACTTCCGGGAATAACTCGACATCGGGCTTGGCGACAATGAACATGACCACGCAAAAACCTAAAGTCGCGAGGGTCATGGCGACCATCAAAACCGGGCGCCGTAATTGCCAGTTGATGAAGCGCGCATAGCCGCCGGTAAAGCCAGGTAAAGTTTTTGGGTCAATCTCATCGAGATTGACCGTTGCCTCGCCATCGGTTTTGCCTTTCATCCCGAAACGTTTCTTAAAACTGCTTGGGATACGGACATATGAGCCAGTGACTGGCAGGAAAATCAAGGCGACAAACATCGACGCGGACAACACGAAAATCAGGGTCAGCGGCAAATATTTCATGAATTCGCCCATCATGTCTTTCCAGAACAAAAACGGCACGAAGGCGGCGAGGGTGGTCATGGTCGATGAAACAATCGGCCAGAACATCCGCTTCGATGCATTCTTATAGGCAGTCCTGCGGCTATGGCCTTCGCTCATTTTGCGATCGGCATATTCCACCACCACGATGGCGCCATCGACAAGGATCCCGACCGAGAGGACCATGGCAAACATGGTCATCATATTCAGGGTGTAACCGCTGGCGCTGAGCATCATCATGCCGATGAGGAACGAGCACGGTATGGCAAAGCCGACCATCAGTGCCGAGCGCATGCCCAATGCGGCGACGACGACAATCATCACTAATAAAATTGCCAGCATAATCGAGGCCGTCAGACTGGTTAGGATATCATTGACCTGGATAGATTGATCGCCAATGAATGTGTATTCCAGCGTCGATGGCCATTCAGTTGAGAATTCCTCCGTCACTTGTTTTACCGCCTCGGTGACTTGGACGATATTGGCGCCGCCGCGTTTGGTAATGTTAATGCCGATGGCCGGCTGGTTGTTAAACAATGCATAGCCTTTATGATCCTCGAAGGTCCGGCGAATATCGGCAACATCGCCGAGCGTTAAAACGGCACCGGCATCAGAGCGGATCGGGATTTTTTTTGCTTCTTCAATCGACTTGACCAGGCCCGGAATTTTAACTGCATAATTGCCATCATCAAAGCGAACAGATCCAGCTGTTACCAGCGTGTTACTGGCGCGGATTGCGCCAGCGATTTCTATCGGGTTGAGACCGTATGCATCCATGACATCCGGACGGATGATAATTTCGAGTACTTCATCGCGTGAACCTGCAAGATCCGCATCGAGAATACCTTTGACCCGCAGCAATTTATCTTGCAGTCGGTTTGCCGCTTGAAACAAAGCACGTTCGGGCACATTGCCGTGCAAAATCACCGAGACCACTGGCTGGAGGGTTTGCGCGTTTAGTTCACTAATGATGGGTTCTAGAGCCGCTTGCGGGAATTTTCCCTTGGCATCAGCAACGGCGTTTCGAACATCCACAACCGCTTGCTTAATATCCGTGGTCGTTTCAAATTCTAGTGAGACAACAGCCGCGCCTTGATAGGCGAGACTGTCCATCTGGATCACACCAGCGATGTTTGCCAGCTCTTCTTCCGTTGGCTTTACTAATAGCCGTTCGCCATCTTCAGGCGAAACGCCCGGGAGAGGCAGGATAATTTGCACGAAAGGCAGGGGCACATCCGGGTCCGCTTCGCGCGGCAGTGAGACGTAAGCGGCCATGCCAAAAATCACCAACGACACCAGCGCCAGCATGGTCACCCGAGAGCGGGAAAAAACAGCATCAATAAGAGCATTCATAAATCGCCCCTTAGCTCTCTTGCGCGGTGCGCGGGACGGCGATGACCATTTGCCCCGGCATGACATAATTTTGACCCCTGGTGATGAGCTGTAAAGACCTGTTGTTCAGGCTCTCATCGAGAAGTTCAATCCACACACCCGCCGCGGTGTCGGTCAACAATGTGACACTGACAAACCGGACCGTAACTTGGTCGGCATGATCTGCGCTCTTGGACGGTTCAGCAATTCTGATCCCGGTGACGCCATCATCTGAAATTACCAGCGCATTGCGCGGGACCAAATAGCCACCAGTATCGCCAACCAGGATTGTTGCATTCGCGGTAATGCCGTCTTTAACGTGACCGGGATTTTTGGTGGTCAGTTCGACCCGGAATGTTCTGGTTGCATTGGCTGATGCGGCGCCGATGATGGTCACTTCTGCTGTAAACGCCTCACCGGTCGCTAAGGTAATTTG
>JAZGEB010000073.1:0-2346 GCA_036478515.1 Parvularculaceae bacterium
GACGCTGCTAATATAACCGTTGAGCTGCTCACTGGGCGTGACAAAGGCCAGCAACGAAATGCCAAACTCGCTGGTATTGAAAAGGGTTATATTCATCTTATAATTGGCACGCATTCGGTCTTTTCCGAAGATGTTCAGTATAATGACCTTGGCCTTGTCGTGGTTGATGAACAACATCGCTTTGGCGTATTCCAGCGCATTGCCCTACAAGAAAAAGGCAATCAGCCTGACCTGTTGGTGATGACCGCGACGCCGATCCCACGCACCCTTGCCCTCACCTCTTATGGCGATATGGATGTTTCAAAACTTGATGAGAAGCCGCCCGGGCGCAAACCGGTAGATACAAGAGCGATCCCGCTGGCCAAACTTGATGAGGTCACTGATGGCATTGCTCGAGCTGTGGCCAAGGGCGAGCAGGTCTATTGGGTCTGTCCTCTGGTAGAAGAGTCCGATCTGATCGATTTAACCGCCGCTGAGGCTCGCTTTGCTGTCTTAGAAGCGCGACTGCCAGACAAGGTTGGCTTGGTCCATGGCAAGATGAAGGCGATCGAAAAAGACGCCGTGGTCGAAGCCTTTTATCGTGGCCAAATCCAAGTGCTGGTCGCCACCACCGTGATCGAGGTTGGCGTTAATGCGCCCAATGCCACGGTGATGGTGATCGAACATGCGGAACGCTTTGGCCTCGCCCAATTGCACCAATTGCGCGGGCGGGTTGGGCGCGGAGACAAGCAAGCGACTTGTATATTACTATATAAGGCTGGCGAGGATGGTAATCTTGGGGGCACGGCTAAAGCCCGGCTTAACATCTTACGCGAAACCGAAGATGGGTTTTTAATCGCTGAAGAGGATTTGCGCTTGCGCGGCGCGGGAGACGCCCTTGGCTCAGCCCAATCGGGCTATCCCCAATTCCGCCTCGCTGACCTTGGGGATCACGGCGCTCTGCTTGATATGGCCAGAGATGATGCGCAGCTTGTGGTTGATCAGGATGCTGACCTGTCGACGAAGCGCGGTCAGGCTTTGCGCGATTTGCTTTATTTGTTCAGCCGGGACGATGCGGTAAAATTATTGCGTGCTGGATAAGCTCCCGCACGACACCCCCCTATTCTGCCTGTGGCGCGTTGAAATGCGAATATCCGCTTGACGGAATTTCAACCTCTTGACGCTGTGCATTTAGGGCATGGATGGTCCCATCCCCCGCCAGACATATGCCGATTTTAGTCACGCTGACCCCGGCCTGTTTTGCCTGCGCTTGATAATCATCAACCTTGTTTGGCGCGACCGTGCACAGAACTTGATAATCATCGCCGCCGGTTGCCAGTTGGCCCATTGCCTGATCAATATTTTTCTGGTTCGCCAGCCATCGCCCTGCTGCTTCGGAAAGAGGCATCTTATCGAGCCAAATATCCATATCGATCTGGCTTGCTTTGGCGATATGGCCAGCATCTGCAAGCAATCCATCGGAAACATCGATGCTCGCATGGGCGTTAGCACCAAGCGCGCTGATAAGGGGCAGAGGCGGCTCAGGCAATAAATATCGTCCGGCCAAAAATGCCTGATCTGATTTGCTCATGGTCGTAAGAGATATAAGATTTTGCCGTAATAAAAGACCCAAATACGCATCGCCCATTGTCCCGGAGACAAACACAACGTCCCCCGGACAGGCATTGCGCCGGGCAATGAGCGGCTGCCCCTTTGGTAATTGGCCAAACATCGTCACGCTGACCATTGTCAGGCCGGAACCTGAATTTTGGGATTTCGTTGTATCCCCCCCGAGAAGATATAACTGATGCGCTTGCTGATCTTGGCTTAACCCTTTTGTGAATAAAGCTAAATCATCTTCTGTCGCATCATTGTTCCAGACGCAGCCGAGCACATATCCAGCGGGGCGGGCCGCTTTGGCTATAATGTCGGAAATATTGACCCGCAATCCTTTTTTGGCAACCAGGTCGAGCGGATCGTCGGGAAAAAAATGCACCCCAGCAACAAGCACATCCTTGGTCACAATGTCCGCGTCTTGCAGCATCGCGACATCATCCCCAAGCGCGAAAGCCCCAGTGCCGGATTTCGTCAGGGGGCGGAAATATTTTGCAATCAAGTCGAATTCATTGAACGGCTGCGGCATGAGGACGCCCTAACTGATCTCGTCGCTACGCACATCTTTGGCAGCACTATCAAGCACGCCATTGATGAAGCTGGCCTCCGTCGTGCCCTCGTCGAAAAAATTATTAGCAAGCTCAACATATTCATCGATCACCACCCGGTAGGGGACATCTGGACGGCGGATCAATTCAAAAATACCCGCACGCAAAATCGCCCGGGCCGTGGCATCAAGCCGCTTTAAGGTCC
>JAZGEB010000074.1:0-5153 GCA_036478515.1 Parvularculaceae bacterium
GCAGAACCTGAAATCGTAGCTGCGTTGATTAAGGGACGAGTTCGCTCATGAATGTCGACGGGAAACCGCCTAGGCCCGGCGCTTCCCGGCGGGGATAACCTTATTATACGGTAAATAACAAAGCCGCTATCGCTGCCAATGATTGTAATAAGTGCCAAAATACAGTCTGTAGCTGTATTGTTATTTCGCCCGGCCATGAGTTCTATTTTAAATATGGCCAAATTGATGCGCCTACATATTAACCAACCAATATTTTTCGTTTCGGCCTCTCCATAATTGAGAACAAATAATCATAACAATTTTACAAGTTATTATATTAACTTAGCTCAAAGAAAGCCTCTTCAATTCAGTAAATACTTGAATTTAGATAATATGCAGCGAAACCAGCAACATAAGGGTGTATTGCAAAACTACAGTATTCGTCATACAATTTGATGATTCGCATGGGTGTACTCCATCGCGAGGGGAGAATAAAAAAATGAACTTAATAAAATCAACTTTGCCAATCGTGGCAGCTTCACTGTTGTCTTGTGCAACATTTTTTGTCGCCGCGCATGCTGCGACGGTCACTACCGGCTGTGTCTCTGCCACAACCTGTACCCTGACAGAACTCTATAATGGTGGCACCATCACCGTTGATGATGTGCTGTTTGACAATTTCATTCTCGATGACGACGCCAGCGCATCACCTGTTAATGCAGACGATGTCGTCGTTTCCGGCTTCACCGATATGGGTAATACCGGTCTTGAGTTTAACATTGATCCGGCCCTGACTGTGAATATCAACAGAAGTTTTCTGGAATATATTCTGAGTTTTGACGCAGCCGTCGTCGCGCCTTCTCTGCGCGAGATCACAAGCGCTGGCCTCAACCTAGTTAATGGCGGCATTAATGGCGATGCCTTTTTGGAAATTAACGCTGAGATTAATGGCGATGTCCTGAATGTATTTCACGACAGTATTAACGGCGCGCAACTTCTCGACAGTCTTACTCTGGCGAATCTGACAATGATCAGTGTCGCGATGGATTGGCAGGGCGAGGACTTTGACGGTCAGTCCAGTTCATTCCTGAATACATTCCGTTTTGGCCTCGGCCTTATCGGCGACATTCCGGTTGCAGAAGTTCCATTACCAGCGGCCTTGCCTTTCATGGTGACAGGCTTACTGGGCTATGGCGCAACCCGCCGCAAGAAACGCTCGTAGATTACGGGTTTCTTATATTCCGTTACTGACCAGATTGTCAGGCATCTTACCCCCTTGCCCGGCAATCTGTTGACCGATCTACTTACGGGGGAAATCAATTGGGAGATAAAAAAAATGAAAAAACTCAAAATTCTCGCTGCCGCCGCCGCTTTTGGCGCCGCCGGTGTAACCGGTCAGGCCATGGCACAACAGGAATGCTTTATTGGCGAAGTTAAAATGTTTGGCGGTAATTTCGCGCCGCGTGGTTATGCGCTGATGGATGGCCAATTATTGTCAATATCCTCAAATACGGCGCTGTTCTCAATTTTGGGAACAACCTATGGCGGCGACGGCAGAACCACTTTTGCCTTGCCTGATCTTCGCAGTCGCTCGACTGTGCACCCCGGCACTGGGTCCGGTCTGTCAACCATACGTTTGGGCGAAAGAGGCGGCAGGGAAACGGTGACTCTCACGACAAATGAGATGCCAGCGCACGGCCATCCGGCAACAACAACGTCGGCCCTCAATGCCTCTTCTGCAGGCGGCAACAGCCCAGATCCAACTGGCAAAGCACTCGCCAATGACGGGTCTGACCGTATTTATCGCGACGACACCCCTGCAGTCGCTATGAAGGACGGTGCGGTGACGTCAACAACAACAGTCGCGAATGCTGGGGGAAACCAGCCGATCAACAACCGAAGCCCTTTTCAAGGTATCAACCACATCATCTGCTTGCAGGGCACATTCCCGTCCCGCAGCTAATCAACAAAATATAAAAACACAATTTAAACCTCTGGTCTTCAGACCAGAGGTTTTATTTTGCCCGAAACTGAACTAGGTAAAACGCTTGGGATACAAAGAGGGTGCAGTGTCTGATGCTTGATATTTTGGTGATTGGCGGCGGCGTCAATGGCGTTGCGATAGCCCGGGACGCGGCGGGGCGCGGCTTGAAAGTCCTGCTGTGCGAAAAGGATGATTTGGCGGCGCACACGTCGTCGTCCAGCACCAAGCTGATCCATGGCGGCTTGCGCTACCTAGAGCATTATGAATTTAAATTGGTCCGTGAATCTCTGATTGAGCGGGAAATTTTGCTCCGCGCCGCGCCGCATATCATCAAGCCGATGCGCTTTATCCTGCCTTATGATGCGGGCCTGCGCCCAGCGCTGATGCTGCGCACGGGATTGTTTTTATATGATCATATTGGCGGGCGCAAAATCCTCCCCAAAACAACCAAAGCCAATCTCACCGCCGGACCTCATGCAAATGTGTTGCAGGATCGCTTGACGTTCGGTTATGAATATTCTGATTGCTGGGTTGAGGATGCCCGGCTCGTGGTGTTGAATGCGATTGATGCTGAGGAGCGCGGCGCTGAAATTTTGACCCATACAGCCTGTACAGCGCTGACCCGATCTGGCGATCACTGGCAAGCGACACTCAATTCAAGCGCGGGCGGGCAGCGTGATATCAGCGCCAAAATTATCGTCAATGCGGCAGGGCCGTGGGTCGACGATATCCTCGACAAGATTTACCCCGGTCGACAAAAACATAATGTCCGTCTCGTCAAAGGCAGCCACATCGTCACTAAAAAACTCTATGAAGGCGATCATTGCTATATTTTCCAAAACGCCGACAACCGGATCATTTTTGCCATTCCCTATGAAGGCGACTACACCCTTGTGGGTACAACCGATCAAAGCTTTAGCGGCGACCAGAACATTGTTGAAATATCGCCAGAAGAAATCACCTATCTTTGTGCTGCGGCCAGTGAATATTTCACCAAGCCGGTGACCAAAGACGATATCGTCTGGACCTATGCTGGTGTGCGGCCGCTCTATGATGACCATAAATCTGACAATTCAACCGTGACCAGAGATTACGTCTTCGACTTGGATGGCGGTGATGGCAAGCCAGTTGTGTTGTCAATTTTTGGCGGCAAACTCACCACCCACCGCAAGCTTGCCGAACATGCGATGGCAAAACTTGCCAGCCATCTTGAAGTCAACGCCCCGGCTTGGACGAAGAACTCGCACCTGCCCGGCGGCGACATTGACGATGCGGATTTTGATCGGTTTTTAGCCGAGGTGAGCGAACAATATGACTGGCTACCTGCAAAAATGTTGACGCGGCTCGCGCGCTATTACGGCACAAGATTGCCACGTCTGATTGGCGCGGCAAAATCTGTCGCTGACCTCGGCGTTGATTTTGGGGCCGGGCTGTATCAAGCGGAAATTACCTATCTGATGAGCCATGAATATGCCACAACCGCCGAAGATATTCTCTGGCGGCGGACAAAACTCGGTCTCCATATGGACAGTACACAGAAGGCCGGGGTTGCAAACTGGGTGGCGCAACAAAATCGTTGATTAATGTGAGTCAGGAGCGGCGCATCGCGTTGACCTTGGTGAGAAATCCCCATTGCTCAGCTTCTGGTTTCAACCCTTCGTCGCCAAACAAAACCGCCAAATCTTCTTTGCAATAGCTGTCAAAATAAGGCTCATGCAGGCCGCGCGGAAAATTCTCCAACAAGATGTCCAGCCCCGACGCATCGCCATATTGCAACGTATCGGCATGAATATAAAGCCCACCAGGTTTTAACACCCGGGCTATTTCTTGAGCAACGCTACGGCGCACCTTTGGCGGTAATTCATGAAACAGATAGACACTCATCAATATATCTACTGACTTATCAGCAAGCGGCAATTTCTCCGCCATCGCGTTCAAATATGTAACCCCGCCGCCCTGACTTGCCAATAGGCGTTTCAGCCGCTTGCGGGCTTGCGCCAAATAGTCTGGTGACAGATCAATCGCGGTTGCTGGCAAATCTGACCAATTATCTTTGACATAGGACAAGAGCCTTCCTGTGCCGCAAGCAAGGTCAACAAATTGCACATCTTTGGTTGCTTGGCCATTAGCCGCGCGAGCAGTCAATTCATTGTGGATGAAGGGCAACACCTGACGGCGCATCGTGTCGCCGGCACCGGTGAACAAGGTTTCTACCTGCATGTCATAAATTTCTGCGGATTGTGCCGACAACCAGCCATCGGACTGAAAGTGAAAATTTTGCAAGTAATAAGACGGGTAAGTCTCTTTTGCTTTTGCCCCGGCGACCTCCAAAACTTGCGCATGGCCCTTTTCAGCATAGCCCCGCCGGGCGACAGTTTTTGTATCTGCGAGATAAGCCCGGCTGGTTTTGAATAGATTGATCGGGTTTGGCAGGCGGCGTAATTCATAAGGTAGTTTATAAGCGCCATTTTTGATGTGCTGCCATTCGCGCCTGAATAATTCATGATAGGATTTACGCAGCACCCCAAGGTCAGCCGAGCCCGATTTAGAAGCATAAGGCGCTTCGCCTGGTTTGGTCAGGGGGCCGACCAGGTGACGCCCGGCAATATAATGCATTGAATACCAACCGATGCGGGCCGCTTGCGCCGTGCTATAGGCAGCACGCTTGGCCCCTGTGGTGATAAAATTTGCCATTCGTCTCTCCCGCTTTTTAAGTCCTGCCAAAATGCCCGACCAATTCTATATGGGGGGTGAACACAAATTGATCCACTGGCTGGACTGATAATAACTGATACCCGCCAGCGCGTAAAACCCCCGCATCTCTGGTGAAGGTCTGAGGATTACATGAGACACCGATAACACTTGGCACATCAGATTTGGCCAATTGGCTGGCTTGGGCCTCGGCCCCAGCCCGCGGCGGGTCAAACACCACCGCCTCAAATTTATTCAATTCAGGCGGCATCAACGGTTGATGATCTAGGTCTCGCACCCCCGCCGTTACCCCAAGACCGGATTGGCTGGCGGCTTGCGCCAAAGCGTCGATTGCTAGCGCGGTTGCATCAGCGGCAAAGACTGAGCCTTTTTTCACCCCGCGCTCAATCATCGCTTTGCTGAGTGAAAGCGCAAATGTTCCGCAGCCAGAATATAAATCAGCAACCATACTTGCCTCACCGACATAATCACGCACCAG
>JAZGEB010000075.1:0-4210 GCA_036478515.1 Parvularculaceae bacterium
AAAAGTTTGGCGTCGACATATCGGTAACCGCCGTTCAAAAAGGGGCCGATAAGGGACAGCTTGTGCCTAAGGTGGGGGAGCGAAAACTTCCTGGATTGTTGCCAAAGGATGGGCTTCAGAAACTGCCCGACCTGCTTGCCGATGAGCAATAACCATCGACCATGACGAAGCTGCTTGACGGCGGGGGGGCATCGCCGTCACAGAGTCTCCAGACTCATAAATGTCCCCACGCCCCTTATTACCAGAAAAAAGATAATGCGCCGCTTACAGATGATTTTAGCCTATGCAGATGCCAGCCGCCGCACCAATGGCGCTGGCTGGGGCTATCTATGTGCGGGTGTCGGGACGGCGCTGTTTTCGATGAAAGCAATTTTCATCAAGCTTGCCTATCTTCCGGGCGGCGGGCTTGAGGCAAATGAATTAGAAGTTGTCACATTACTGGCGTTGCGCATGGGCATCGCCCTGCCGCTCTATTTGTGTATCGGCCTGTGGACGGTGTCGCAATATCGCAAGGCGGGAAAACCATTGCCGTCTGGCAAAGACATTTTAGTCACCGCCGCGCTCGGTTTGCTCGGCTATTATATTTGTTCATTTTTGGATTTTTCCGGGCTGAAATATGTCACCGCACAGCTTGAACGATTGTTGCTGTTCACCTATCCAGCTTTCGTGTTTTTTCTCGGCCGGGCCTTTTTTAAAGCTCCGGCAACTGGCGGGAAAAGCATTGCGGCTATCGCTTTATCTTATGTTGGTTTGGCGATGATATTTGCGGGCGGTGATATCGCCATTGGCACCAACGTCCCCCTCGGCTCGGCCCTGGTCTTGATGGCGGCATTTTTGTTTGCTTTTTTCCAGTTGTTTGCCAAAGATTTAATTGGCCGTATGGGAACCAGTTTATTCACGGTTGTGGCGATGTCGAGCGCTAGCATTGGCGTGCTTGTGCATTTTGCCATTGCTGAAGGCGGCGATGTCGGCCCGGCATTAGCAGTGCCATCGCGGATTTATATGCTTGGCGGGTTGATCGCGATTTTTTCAACCTTGATCCCGTCATTCTTGATGAATATCGCCCTTGGCCGGGTCGGCGCGCAGGCGACGTCTGTCTTGGGCATGCTCGGACCCGTGGTGACGATTATCATGGCGGTGATGATTTTAGGGGAACCCTTTGGGCTGGTCGATGCGTTTGGCACGGCGTTGACAATATTGGGGATTGCAATGTTTACAAAAATAGGGATGGGCGGTAATGAAAAATCATAGCATCAATGACCGCTTTGTTTTGTTCCTAACAACTGATCTCCAGATTACCGCTCCCCACGGCTTGACCGTGGGGTCCATCTCTAAAAGTTGAAAAAAAGCAGTGATGTTTCTTTGGCGGGTGTTCCGGTGATGGGCCCCACGGTCAAGCCGTGGGGAAATGGTGCTGGGGGAAGCGTATGGGTGTTGACTGGGAGGGGACGGTTTTTTTATATGAGTGTCGTAAATGATAGTAATTTCATCCGTAGACCCGCAACACTCTGGGCGTCAGCTTGGCCAGCAGGTCGTAGGAAATTGTTCCAGCGGTTCTGGCGACTTCTTCAATCGCATTGCTCGCGCCAAATATCTCGACGCGATCACCGATGGATATGTCGGCCCGCACATCACTGACATCGACACTGATCATGTCCATCGACACTGTACCGACAATTGGGCACGGCGTGCGATGGAGGATTACCTGACCCTTATTGCCAAGCGCACGGGGCAGGCCGTCGCCATAGCCAATGCCAAGTGTGGCGATGCGGGTGGGGGCGGTAGGTTTATAGGTACTGCCATAGCCAACGGCTTCGCCTTTTTTTAAGGCGCGCAATTGCAGCACCGGGGCGCTTAATGTGGCGACAGTGGCGAGGATTTCTTGGGGGTGCTCCTGCGGGCTGCTGCCATAAAGCGAAATTCCGGGCCGGACTAAAGTTTCGTCGGCGGCCATCTCGAGAAACAATCCGGCAGAAGCGCTGAGGCTGGTTTTGGCATCGGGCCAGATAGCGCCAAGAGCAATGCAAATATCTGTAAACTGATCGATTTGTTTTTTGTTCATTGCTTTGCCGGGGGTTGCGGCGCAGGCAAAATGACTGATCAAGGCGGTGACATTCAAAGACTGAGTGAGACCGGGCTGATCCAGTAACGCAAGGGCTTCTTGCGGCGACATGCCAAGCCGGTTCATGCCGGTATCAATATGGAGTTGGCAACGTGCTCTTGCTTGACCCGCCCAAAGGGTCACTTGCGCTGGCGTGTTTAAAACCGGGGTTAAGTCTGCTTGGGTGAATTGCTCAAGGTCATTTTCGAAAGGCCCGCTAAGGACAATAATTTCAGCAGCCGCGCCGACCATCTCGCGCAAGGCCGCGCCTTCAAATCCGTAAGCGACGTAAAAAATCCGGCACCCGGCCTCATATAAAGCCGGGGCAATGCGCGCGACGCCAAGTCCATACGCGTCGGCTTTGACCACACTGGCGGTCGTCGCTTCAGGGCGGATCGTTGCGAGGCTGGTATAATTGCGTTTGAGCGCAGCAAGATCGACATGCAGCTGGGGGCGGAGCGGTTGGGTCATCCACCCAAGCGAGCCGGTTCTGAAATCAGCAACCGGTGGGCCAGATATTCAGCATTGGCGTCGATCAGACCTTCCGAGATGAACGGCGCTTCGGAAAAATGCGCCAGAGCCAAACCAGATTCAAAGGCGGCGCTCACGGCGGCACCAATCCGGCGCGAGGTATCAAATTTGGTAATGATGCAGCGGCGGGTGCCGATCTCGCGAAACGCCATCGCCCAGTCTTTATGTTCTTCCATATCACCAGACGCGGGCAGCACCAATATCGGTTCAGCGCCAATTGAATCGCGAAACGATTGCATCGCCGCCATATCAGCTGGCGCGAACGGGCTCACCCCCGGGGTATCGAGGACGATGATGTCGCGGGGGCGTTCGGTGCGCATAATATCGCGCACATCCGCCGGGTCTTCGACCGGCCAAAACCTGGTGTCGAGGGCATCAGCATAAGTGCGCATCTGGTCCATGGCGCCAGCGCGGCCGACATCAGCGCTCATGAAGGAGACCCGTTGGCCACTGGCGGCAGCGCGCGCGGCCAGTTTGGCGGCGGAGGAAGTTTTGCCAGCGCCGGTTTGGCCGCAGAGCATTATTGGTGCGTCAGGGGACATGTGCAACGGCGCGAAATTGAGAATACCGTCGAGCGCGTATTGCAGCGTTGCCGGATCGCCGGGGAGATAATTGCCGCGTAATTCGGAAGACAGCGCGCGGAGCATTTTAGTCGATAGGCCATGGCGACCGATTGAGCGCGACAGCTCTTCGACATCCCCGCTGCCACCGGCGAGTTTGCCGGAAATGTCGCCTTTTAAATTGGACAGCGCGCCATCAGAGACGGAGCGCTCGACCCGGTTATGCAGTCCTGCGCCTTGGGGAGCTTGTTGGGTTGGCTGGTGCTGGCCGCCGCCTTTGCTGCGCGATGCAAGATTAGACAGGCCGCCTCGGCCATTGCTCGCTTGGGGCGGCGCGGAATAGCCCGGCGCTTCGCCTTTAAACAGCGGTTGGCCTTTTTGGATGGCGCGCAATTCAATCAAGCCATCGGCGAGGCGCTTGGTTGATAATATAACCGCGTTGCTGCCGAGGGTCGCGCGCATTTGCTGCTTGGCTTCATCGACGCTTCTACCGGTGAATGTCTCGTAACTCATCTTCGAGCGGTACCCATTACAAATTTTGATTATTGGCGTTAGTCGCTAACAGCGTCCTAACACATCCATGACAACGGCCCAATAGGGATTAGCCGCAAAAAACCCTCGCGATTTTAAGTCGCGAGGGCAAGTCAACTTTCCCTGGAGGAGAAATTCTTAAAAATTCTAATCCGCGATTCTAGGACTAGCGATATTGCTGCACCCTGGTCGCTCTGAGACCGGGTAAACCATGGCGATCAATCGCCTTTTCCCAGGTTTCATATTCTTCATCTGTGAGCGAATAGCGCTCACACGCCTGTTCAAGGCTCAGTAGTCCACCGCGCACTGCAGCGACAACTTCTGCCTTGCGGCGGATGACCCATCGTTTGGTCGTCGGCGGCGGCAGATCAGCGATCGTCAACGCTGTCCCATCCGGCCCAATGACATATGGATCTTTTTTCACCAATGCAGGTGAATTATTAAAACTCGCACCAACCATTTTTTTACTCGCTCCCTTTACGCAACT
>JAZGEB010000076.1:0-6614 GCA_036478515.1 Parvularculaceae bacterium
AACGACGAAATGCCAAAGGCAAGAATGCAAGTGAGCAAGACATAGCCGCCGGCTGGGCCATAGGCGACTTGGAAGGCTTGCAGCGTTAGCGCCACGCCTTTCATTCCCTCTGAGGTCTCCCATACCCCAGTGATCAAAATAGCCAAGGCGGTCAGGGTACAGACGACTAACGTGTCAATCACGGGACCGAGCATGGCAACGAGGCCTTCATGGACTGGCTCAGAGGTTTTCGCTGCGCCGTGGGCCATCGGCGCCGTGCCAAGACCCGCCTCATTGGAGAATGCTGCGCGGCGGGCACCAAGGACAATTAGTGCGCCCAAAGCGCCGCCAAAGGCGGCTTCTTTATCGATATGATTGGCAGCAAAAGCATCGGTGAAGATCAAGGCAATATTGCCGGGAACATCTCCAGCATTCATCAGCAGGATGCCCATGACTGCGGCAAAATAAACCACGATCATCGCCGGCACCAGTGTTGCGGCGGCATTGGCAATGCGCTTCAAGCCGCCAAAAACCACGACCGACGTGATTGTGAATAAGGTCAGGCCAATCGCCAAATCAGATTTGAAACTCTCGGCAATGCCAGCAGGCTGTAGCAAAATATCCTGCACCGCTTGGGTCAATTGATTGGTGTTGAACATCGGTAAACAGCCAAACATCCCGGCGATGCAAAACCACCATGCCAGCGGAAGCCATTTGCGCCCCAACCCTTCGCGGATGACATACATCGGGCCGCCTTGTAAGTCGCCATTAGCATCGTGTCCACGATACATCACCGCGAGGGTACAGGTGAAATATTTGGTAGCCATGCCGAGCAGTGCCGAAATCCACATCCAAAAAATTGCGCCAGGGCCGCCAAGAGATATCGCCACTGCGACGCCAGCAATATTACCCATACCGATGGTCGCTGCGAGCGCAACGGAGAGTGCCTTGTAATGAGAGATTTGTCCGGGGTCGTCGGATTTATCATGCTTGCCGCGCAAGACTTCAAAGGCATGGCCAAAATGCCGGAACGGCAAGAACCGCGAGATAATCATGAAATAGAGACCGCCGCCTGAAACCAAGGCCAATAACGGCCAGCCCCACATGAAATTTGAGGCATCGGTGACGATATCGGTTATTTGCTCTAAAGCAGTTTGGTCGACGGGGGTAGGGGCAGTAACTTGTGTCATAGGGGCCTTCATGAAATCGATCAGTGGACGATAAAGGGCAGAAGATACTCAATTATTTCTTCTGGTTTTCGAGTTCTGGCATTGCGGAAAATATTGTAATCTTGCGCATTCAAAAACTGATCATCAGCGCCGAGAATAATCAGGCTGGGTAAACCGTCCAAATTCTTCAGGCCAAAGCTGGTTGGGATATCCATATTGTGGTCATAGCGTCCGACATCGATCAACACTGGCTGGAAGTGGCTTTCGACGAAAGCAGCAAGAGGGTTTGTCTCTAGCATTGCGGTAAAGGCTTTTGCATCCGGACACCAATTTGCGCCGAGGATGAGCAAGCGCTTCTTTTCGTCTGAAGGTTTCAAACCTGCAATTATTGCGGCGGCCGGCGCTTCTGGGTCAAAGATGTGGTTTCGGCTAGGATCAGTCATAACCGACATTGTGACCGGGGTTGCGGCTCGTTGCAAGGGACAGCAACAAATTGCGGTCACCTTCTACAGCATTATAGAGCTTTGTTTTTTTAGCGCAATTCCGGCTTCGGACATGGCGGGATTGTCAGGGCTTGCGACTGGGCCACGTCTTCAGGGACTGGCGGAAGCTTGGTCATTTCGTCACCACACGCCATATTTAATTGCTCTTGGGTCAATGACTGAGCACCAGATAAGTCGGCGCTTGAAAAGTTGGCCCCAGCTAGGTTGGCCTGTTTCAACATCGTTTCGTGAAAAACGGCATTGCGGAACAAGCCGCGTTCAAGATTAGCGCGGCTTAGATTGCTATTGGAGAATTTAGTACCGGTAAAATTTGCCCCAAAGAGAATAGATTGATCGAGATAAGAACTCTCAATTTGCGCGCCTTGGAAATCGGCGCCACTATAATTCCCAGCGCTCATCACGCTATTGGTGATCATTGTATTTACAAGTAATGCGCCTTGAGCTTGGAGGCCGGTGAAGTCAGTCTCAATGAATGTGGCGTTTGAAAAATCTGTCCCGCGTGCTGAGGCATTGATGACGATGGCGCGATGAAAGGCAGCATGGGTCATCGTCGCACTGTCGAGTTGCGCGCCGTTCAGGTAGGTTTTTGTAAATATGCCACGGTCGAGCTTTGCCCGGGTGAAAATTGAGTTACCCAAGAGGCGGGCGGTGAAATCTTCACCGGTGAAATCTTCTCCAGCAACAAGAAGGCCTTCATTGCCGGTTGAGTTGCCACTATTGCGATAGGCATCAATTTCGCCTCTGGTCCGCTCGACGCCTTTTTTGAGGCGGATACCAACCAGTTCGTTGAAAAAATCCGAGAAGCCAGTCATGGCGTTGACCGAGACCACGGCCAAGTCCCGGACGGGTTTTGGCAAACGTTGTTTTTCTTCAAACGAGGCATTAGAGACGAATAAGGCAAACACCCAGAAGCTGACCGCTAGAGTAAGCGCTATGATACGAAACATGGACTTTCCCCTTCGGCGATATCGGCCTGCTGCACGCGGAAAAACTATACAATGATAAGGGTGTCGACTTGGTTAAAGTCACCAAGCTGAATTTAGCTATGTCGACCCCAGATGTAGCTTGTTATCCGGGGCGAAAATTGCCATGACCAGTCTTTAAAATGAGTGATTGGCACCCCGTTTTGACCTGCGAAATCTCCATCATTATCGTCAATTTCAATGCCGGTGACCGCTTGGCTAAATGCCTTGAATGTCTTCAAAAACAAACCTTTACAGATTTTGAAGTGATTATCGTCGATAATGCGTCGTCTGATAATTCACTCGATCATGGCCGCCATACCGAGCTATCCGTGAAGATTATTGAACAGGCGCAGAATATCGGTTTTGCTGCGGCAAATAATCGCGCGGCGGACCAAGCAAATGGCCGCTGGTTGGCTTTTTTAAATCCCGATGCTTATGCCCAGCCAGACTGGTTGGCGCAGATGATGGCAGCCGCGAGGCGCTATCCAGAAGTTGCGGCATTTGGCTCGACCCAGCTCGATGCCGTTGATCCGACCCGGATTGATGGCGCTGGGGATGTCTATCATGCATTGGGCATTCCCTATCGCGGCCAATTTGGTCGCTCGATTGACCAGCTACCGCCTGATGGGGAGTGTCTTGCCCCTTGCGCCGCCGCTGCGTTTTACAAAGCCGAGACTTTTGCCGCCCTCGAGGGCTTTGATGAGCGCTTTTTTTGCTACAGCGAGGATGTCGATTTGGGCTTTCGATTACACCTTGCTGGGGGCACGAGCATCCAGCTGGCCAAGGCCATCGTGCATCATGAAGGGTCAGGTATATCAGGACGTTACAGCGCTTTTTCAATTTATCACGGCCACCGTAATCGGATTTGGATGAGCTATAAAAACTTACCCGGATTGCTCTATCTCCTGCTATTTCCTATCCAGTTACTTGTGAATCTGACCTTTTGGGCACGTGCATTGGTGTCAGGAACCGGGGGACCTTATTGGCGAGCTATGGTCGACGGATATAGGGGACTGGGGCAGTTTTCCTCCTCGCGCCGATCAATTCAGGCCAATCGGTGTTTATCGCCTGGGCAAGTAGCAGAGCTGATCACTTGGTCTCCTGTGGCTTTTGTCCGGCGACAAGGCAAATTGCGTCCGATACGCGCGGTTCGTGAGCCTGGTTTGAATTGAGTGACAACTTCAGAGCGTGAGGTTTGTTGCGTTGCACCATATACGAGAGAGCGTTAACCATGAAATTGGGGAAAGTTACAAAAAACCTATATTTTTTAGATAATTAAGCTGGAACGCTTCTTGCGTCGTTAGCCCTGAAGTGGTATGGCGTTAGATAGTTGTTAATGATTTGATCGCGTCCACATTTCATACGTGGTCTGGTTACGAGTCTCGTGTTAGGGGAGTTAAAATGAAATTTAGTGCTCTATTTGCGGCAATTGCGGTCCTTTTTGGGACAGCCAATGCTGCCAATATCGTGGTTCAAAATGAAGATTTTGAAGACGCTTTCACCCTTGATATAATTCATAATCTTGGCGATCTGTCTTTGTCTCCCCCTCCTGGGTGGAGCATGACTCAAGGAACCATCGCCGGTACTTGGGAACTTGTGCCCGAGCTGAGCTTTTTGAGTACTCCTTCCGACGTTGATACTCGGGTGGCCTTTATTGCCGGTGGTACGTTGTACCAAGATTTGGGTCATACGATTCAGTCTGGCATGCATTATAATTTAAGTGCGCTATTCGGGAACCGGACTGCCATTCAAGGCGGCGGAATGCAGTTCGAATTTGGCGGCACATTCGGCTTTTTTGCCGGATCGATCAATAATATCATCGCGAGCACGGTCATCAACATTCCACCAGACGGCCATTTTTCTGCCCAGACGTTCACATTACTGGCTTCTGTGGCGGAGAATTTTGCCGGACAAAGCTTGGGTATATTTTTCACCCAGTCTGATGGACAGCTGATCTTTGACAATGTCTTGGTGACGAGTTCCGTTGAAACACCATTGCCGGCAGCAGCATGGCTCTTTGGCCCCGTCATCGCAGGCTATGCCGCGCGGCGTAAACTGGCGAAGAAAAAAGCTTAGTCAGCTCTTTCGAGTTTGCGAATTATTTGAACCGTCGCCGAACATGGCGGCGGTTTTTCTTATCCTATTGAACCGCTTGACACGATGCGTTCTGTTCCATATTTCTTGTCTCTGAACGATATCGTAACCTCATAGATACATTGATAAAAATCGAAGAAACACCTTTTACAGCGGGTTCTACGGGGTTGCAATTTTGGCAGCGCCTCAGTCACCGTCGCCAGATCAGCGTGATTTTCCTTGTCGCCTTGGCAAGCCGGTTCTTGTGGTTGATTGGCGCATACATATCCCATCAACAGCTTGGCCTTGAGGCGGGTTTTTCGAAGTCCATCTGCCAGTGGGATTGCGGATGGTATGGCGGAATTATCAATAATGGCTATCCCGTCACCCAGCCAACTCGGCCTTCTGGCCAAGCAGCTTGGGTTTTCTTTCCGATGTTTCCAAAGCTTGCCGCTCTGGTAAAGGCCCTAACCGGTGTTAACGCCAGTACTGCCGGGGTGATCGTTTCGATCATGGCTTTTTCCATCACCATTCCATTGATCTATCACACCTATCGCAAGGAGATTGGAGCTGAAAATGCTTTGTTTTTAGCGGTTTTGCTGATGGTAACGCCGATCTCGCTGTATAGTACCATCGCTTATACGGAGGCTGTGTATGGGGCGTTTCTGATCAGCGGGTTTTGCCTCGCGTATCAACGAAGCTGGCTGTTAGCAGCGCTTTGCTTTGCCGGGCTCTCGGCGACGAAGCAATTAGGGGCGTTTGGTTTTGTGCCCTTATTGATCATCGGGTTCCAACATTTTGGTCGGCAGCGTCTTGTGAGCGAGACCTGTGGCATATTCAAAGCCCGTCTACCGAGCGAAGCGGTTTCGCGGTTTTGGCTGGCGATCATGATCGCGCCGATGGGAATATTTGCCTATATTTTATATTTGCACATCCATATGGGGGATGGGTTTGCGTTTAAACATGTGACAGAACGCGGCTGGTTATGGGTCTGGCGGGCACCTTTGGAAACACTGATATTCGGGTTTCAAAACTGGGATAATCCCCACCTTCGCTTTTTAACCATCGCTGGAATATTTGGCATTTTCTTGAACATCGTGTTGATCTGGAAACGACGATATGCGGAGGCGGCGTTTTTGGCCATTACCATTTTCTTTGCACTGTCGGGATTGTTGAATTCGACCCATCGCTATATATTTGCTGCCTTTCCGGCCTATCTTGGTTTGGTCTTGATCTTGCCGAAGTCATTATATATCCGAGCAAGTCTGGCGATTATTCTGCTTGCTGGTTGGGTAATTCTTATTCCTAACTGGTTGTTGAGGGCGCCATGGCTAACCTGATTTCATCGCTCTCCCCCAAGCTCCGGTCCGCGCTTTATCTGGGCGCAATGTTGGCAATCGCAGTTGGCTATAGTGTCATTCTCAAAGTCGCCAAAAGCCCTAATGTATCACCTGAATATCGGGCATATTTTCTAACCCAAGAGTTGCGTTATTGGCCGGGGGCGGATGGGTTGAATTATGATCTGGGCACGGTTGTTGAGTTCAACCAGTCGCCGCCCTTTGTAGGTCGCAATTGGCGCCGGTCTGAAGCGTGGGGGTTGTGGAGCAGTTCGCCGCAAGCAAAGATGTTGTTTCATTTTGTTGGACGACCGACGGCAACGAACCTCACATTAACTTTCAACATCGTCCGGGGCTATACCAAGGCTAGCAGCCAGTCCGTTATCCTACGATCGAACGGCGAGGTTGTCGGTAATTTCATCGTCGCAGTTGATCGGCCAACAACATTGGAGACGACGATACCCACTGCTTATATTGATGAGCAGGGTATGCTGTCATTGGACTTTTCGTTTCCAAATTGTGTGTCGCCCCTGTCGCTTGGTTTATCCACTGATTACCGATGCTTGGCCATCGGTCTATCAACGATGA
>JAZGEB010000077.1:0-3437 GCA_036478515.1 Parvularculaceae bacterium
GCAATTCTCACTGTTTGGACCGGGTTTGGCTATGTCACAACGGCGCTCAGAGCCCTGAAATAAGGGCGTTGAAATAAGCTTGAAATTAACCACCAAGCTGGCAACACTCAGGCAATGGCAAAGATCACCCCTCCCGCCGAAGATGCGCCGCATATCCTGATTGTCGATGATGACGATCGGATCCGCACATTGCTGCAGCGCTACCTGTCGGAAAATGGCTATCATACTTCCGTCGCGGCGGACGCCAGTGATGCGCGCCGGGTAATGAGCGGCCTGGCGTTTGATTTGCTCGTCCTCGATGTGATGATGCCCGGTGAAGACGGGCTCAGCCTAACCCGCTCTATCCGCGGGCGATCCGACATGCCGATTTTGTTGCTCACGGCCAAGGGCGACCCGGATGATCGGATTGCGGGGCTGGAGCAAGGCGCTGATGATTATCTGGCCAAGCCGTTTGAGCCGCGTGAATTATTGTTGCGGGTGAAAAACCTGATCCGTCGGACCCAAGATGAAACCCGCAAATCGTCGTTCACATTCGGGGAGTGTACTTTTCTTGCAGACAAGGGCGAGTTGCGCCGGGCCGGGGAGTTGATCAAGCTGACCTCATCGGAATTAGCCTTACTCAGAGCCTTGGTAAAAAAGCCCGGCGCGGCGATTACGCGCGAAGCGCTGGCACAACAAACATCCGCTGCAATGGAGCGCTCGGTCGATGTGCAGGTGACGCGGTTGCGTAAAAAAATAGAAGATGATCCGCGTTGCCCGTTATTACTCCAAACCGTGCGCGGCATTGGTTACGCGCTGATGGTGGATTGATATGTCGCTGCTGCGCAAAATAGCCCCCAAAAGTCTTTATGGCCGGACCATCTTGATTGTCGTGTTGCCGATTTTTTTAATGCAAACGGTAATTACCTATATATTTTTCAATCGCCACTGGGAAGAAGTGACCGGCAATCTGTCTGAGGGTGTGGCCAATGAAATAGCGACCACGTTGCAACTTTGGGAAACCGCTGCTGGGCCATTGACCCAAGAAATGGTGGAGAATCTTGCACGTGAACGGCTTGATATTGTGATCCGGTTTGAGCCCGGCGGCGTGATCCCCGAACAAGATAGAGGGTCGATTTTTTCAACCGTCAATAATACGCTTGAAGCGCAGCTTGATAAGGCGCTCGATCAACCCTATTGGTATTCAACCAAAGCCTATCGCGCTTATGTCGAAATCCGGGTACAGATGGATGATGGCTATATGGTATTCTTGCCGCGCCGCGACCGCGTATTTGCGACCAATGGTCATATCTTTATTATGTGGCTGGTGGGGGCAACGCTGTTGCTTGGCTATGTCGCGGTAACTTTCTTGCGCAACCAAGTACGCTCAATCCTGCGACTGGCTGAAGCCGCCGAAGATTTTGGCCGCGGGCGCGATCGACCGGATTTCAAACCATCAGGTGCCCGAGAAGTTCGCCAAGCTGGCCGGGCGTTCATCGCCATGCGTCAACGCATCAAGCGCCACATGACCCAGCGCACCGATATGCTCGCGGGTGTTAGTCATGATTTGCGCACGCCGCTAACGCGGATGAAACTGGCGCTGGCATTGATGGACGGCGATGACGCCAAAGAGATCAAGACGGATGTTGATGAAATGGAAGGCATGGTCGAAGAATATCTGACCTTCGCGCGCAATCAGACCACGGATGATACAGAGCCGGTCGACCTGCATGATCTGGTGCGCGAAATTCATGCGGACACAAAGCGCGGCGGCAACATATTTTTATACGACGTCCCCGAACAAATTGTCCTTAATGCGAGGCGCACAGCGCTTAAGCGGGCGATCACAAATTTGGTTGGCAATGGTTTTAAACATGCGCAAGTTGTCCAAATCATCGCTAGAGTGGAACAAGACAGTGGCATCGTCGCCATTCATGTCGATGATGACGGGCCGGGGATCGCGCCGGAAAAACATGCCGAAGCATTTAAGCCATTCGCCCGGCTCGATGAAGCGCGCAATCAGAATATTGCTGGCACTGGTCTAGGGCTAGCGGTGGTGCGGGACATTGCTAGGGCTCATGGCGGTGAGGTTCGGCTTGAGGTCGCGCCGCTTGGTGGCTTGCGAGCGAGTTTGCGGTTGCCTGGATAGTCTTCTATATTTTTCTCAGGTAAAGTTCACCACCACCGCGAGGCCAGCAAGGATCAGCGGCCAAAACCGAAACGGGACAAAAAACAAACTGTCATCGCGACGAATGGTGACGTCTTCGCCGGTTTCTTTATTCATCAATGTTTTGTCGACCCGCTTTGCCAAGACAGTTTTATCAAACAAAAAAGTCAGGGCCGCGGTGATCAGCAAAGCGCCGCCTTGGGCCATGCTATTGGTCGACCATGCCGCGCCCAAAATCAAATTGCCGAGCAACAGACAGGCAACGGCGATGATGATAATGACAAACCCTAATCCATTCCAGATAATCATGATAATATCCTATAGTTCTAATGACTTACGCACAGATTTGGGCTTTGTTTCGGGCCAAAGTCAAGTCATTAGCGGGGCCCGGCGAAAACCGTTTGCGGTAGTCACTTGGGCTGAGATCATATTTTTGATTGAAGTGATAACGAAGGCTTTCAGCACCGCTATGGCCGATCGCTTGGGCAATGTCATCAACAGATGCTGTCGTCGTTTCTAATAAGGTACAAGCGTGGCGTAATCGTTCTTGATTGATCCATTGCATCGGCGCCAGCCCGGTCAGGGCAACAAAGCGACGGTGGAAAGTGCGCGGGCTCATCGATACTTTTTGGGCCAGGTTTTTGACCTCGAGGGGCGTGGCTAAATGACGGCGAATATGGTCGAGGATCGGGGCGAGGCGGTGGGTCTGATCATGTTTGGCACTTGGTGGTTCAATGAATTGCGCCTGTGTGCCTTGGCGATAGCTATGCATGACGAGGCGGCGGGCGACCTTATTCGCAATCATCCCGCCATAATCGGATCGCACGATATGGAGGCATAAATCAATCCCGGCAGAGCTGCCCGCCGATGTTAAAACCTGGCCCTGATCACTATAGAGAATATTTTCATCGAGATCCAAAAGGGGATATTGTTTTTTTAACGCCGACGCATAGCGCCAATGCGTGGTGATCTTTTTGCCGTCTAACACGCCCGCTGCGGCGAGCACAAAGACGCCGCTGCAAATTGACACTAGGCGTACCCCTCGTGCGTGAGCGGATTGAATAATCTTTATCATGGATTGAGGCACCGGCGCCTCAACATCGCGCCAGCCCGGGACAATCAGAATATCGGCTTTGGTTAAGTCTTGGCGATTGCCGCTGGCTTTGACGGTAAGCCCGCCCGCGGCGGATAGGTCGCCAGGCTCTCCTGCCACAGATTGGAAGTGATATAATTGCGGTGACAGGTCAGGCCGGTGTAGGCCGAATATTTCGGCGGCAATGCCAAATTCAAA
>JAZGEB010000078.1:0-2530 GCA_036478515.1 Parvularculaceae bacterium
TTTTTGATCTATTTAAAGTGCGTGAAACTGTCACAGAAAAATATGATGGCTTGTCACAAACCACCCGCGACGTGCTCGAAGGCTATGCTGCGGGGATCAACCTGTTTGCGAGCGAGCATCAACCCCAAGTGAAACCGGGGGTACTCCCGGTCACGGGGCGCGATGTGTTAGCCGGGGCCAGTTGGGCGACGCCGTTTTTCTACCGGATAGACGAAAATCTGGCGATTTTATTTGCGGAAGGCGACAAGCCCCTCGTCTCGCCTTGGGGGCTGGATGCCAGTAATTCATTTGTCGACGGCTTACCCAAAGCTGTACGCGGATCAAATGCCTTTGCAATTGCGCCCAAAAGATCAGCGGACGGTCATACACGTTTGATGATCAATTCGCATCAACCCATGACCGGACCATATGCATGGTATGAAGCCCATACTGTTTCAGAGCAGGGTACGAATATTGCCGGTGCTGGCTTTCCGGGCACGCCGATTTTGGCCCAAGGGGTCACGCCCTATCATGGCTGGGCGCATACAGTGAATAAACCGGACTTGATCGACATTTATCAAATGACGGTTAACCGGCAAAAAAAACCAACCCAATATTTGTTGGATGGCGAGTGGCATGATTTTGAGATCACCAAATCTAAATTTCGCGTCGATTTATGGGGCCCGTTTTCCCTGCCGGTCACACGCGATATTTTGTGGTCTAAACATGGTCCTGTGCTCAAAACGCCGAACGGGTTTTATGCCTTGCGGTTTGCCGGGCTGGGCGAAGTCGGCCAGTTAGAGCAGTGGATTGCGATGGGCAAAGCGCGCAGCCTTGATGAGTGGCAAGCGGCATTAGACCTCAATGGCATTCTCTCGTTTAACGTGGTTTGGGCGACAGCGGATGGTCATATTGGCGCGCTCTATAATGCCCGAATGCCCAAACGAATAGAAGGACCAGATTGGCTGTCCGTGCTGCCGGGCGATAAAGCAGAGCTGATTTGGACAGAAACCATGCCGGTGTCCAAACTGCCGCAAATGCGTGACCCAGCGTCGGGCTGGTTGTTTTCTGCCAACCACACGCCGTTCCGGATGAGTGAGCCCGGCAGCACCCCGCTCCGGCAGAATTTTTCCAAAACCTATGGCGTTGAAGACCGGCTGACCAATCGGTCGCTTCAAGCGCTAGCGCTGTTTTCAAATGACCAGGCGATATCGCGCCAAGCGCTTTTATCCTACCGGGCAGATACAAATTACCATCCTGACTCAACCCTTTGGCGCATGGTCCTTGATCTGACATCAGATGAGTTTCCGGACGACACGGGGTTACGCGCTGGTCAGGATATATTGCGGGCTTGGGACGGCGGGACAGATGTGAATAATCGCGGCGCTGCTTTAGCTATTATCACCGGAATGTACGCCCATGGACCTGAATATAAAGAGACGCTGATGGATCCACGCCAAGCCTATAAACAGGCGGCGACGCTGTTGATGGATCATTATGACCGTCTCGACCCGCGCTGGGGCGACGTCAATCGGATTAAACGCGGCCGCCTTGATCTTGAAATCGATGGCGCGCCAGATGTTTTGCGGTCTATTTATGGTGACCCCGCGGATATAGCCCGCGACGGCTCGATGAATGCTTTGGCCGGTGATACCCATATCATGATGGCGGATTGGGATGCGCAAGGGGGATTAGACCTAGTCTCGATCCATAATTATGGCTCGGCAACATTGGATACGACCTCCCCCCATTATAGCGACCAGACCGAACTGTTTGCCACAGGGGGATATAAGAAAATGCCGGTTAAGATGGAAGATATCCTGATCGGGGCAACCAGAGATTATCGCCCGGGCAGGCCTGAATGATTGATTTTAAAGCTGGGTTTTCAAAATTGGCTTTTATCTCTCGAAATTCACGGCTTTTTGCTTGACGGCCCCTGCCCTGATGGCGTATCCGACGCGTTCACTGGCATTTATGGGGTCGCCCCCCGCCCCCGCACTTTTGAGGCTCGCGATGAAAAGAACCTATCAACCAAGTAAGTTGGTCCGCAAACGCCGCCACGGTTTCCGCGCCCGTAAAGCGACACCAGGTGGCCGCAATATCCTTGCAGCCCGCCGCGCCAAAGGCCGCAAAAAACTCTCAGCTTAAAGGCTGGGCGTCAGACCTCTTGCATGACCTCAGGGGCACAAAAACCTATTGAAATCCGCTCCTTGCAAAAACGGGCGGATTTTTTGGCCTTACGCAAGGCCAAACCCGGTAGCCTCAAAGTGTCAACCAATGGCTTCCTCTTGATCGGGGCACCGGCTACCCGCGCCACCCCCGCCGATAATTCGGCTCGATTCGGGCTCACCGTGACCAGAAAAATCGGCCATGCGGTGTGCCGCAACCACATTAAAAGACGCTTGCGCGCCGCAATTTTGATTTCTGCCCCCCTTTTAGCCAAGCCCGGTTATGACTATGTGTTGATCGCGCGGCTCGCCGCCAGAGCCATGCCGTTTGAGGCGCTGGTTGCGGACCTAAAACGGGGACTTGCCAAGGCCCCTAAGCCGAC
>JAZGEB010000079.1:0-2577 GCA_036478515.1 Parvularculaceae bacterium
GTTACTGGCTGGCGCGAGCTGGGTTGGCGAATATGGTGATCCGGATAATCCCGAAGATCGGCCGCATCTGGAAAGCTGGTCGCCTTATCAAAACTTGAAAAAAGACGGCAGCTATCCCCGGGTCTATTTCTTCACCTCAACCAAGGATGACCGGGTTCATCCGGGCCATGCCCGTAAGATGGCGGCGAAGATGGAGCAATTCGGCCATGACTTCCTTTATTATGAAAATATAGAAGGCGGGCATGCTGCCAGTTCTAACAAGGATCAATTGGCCAAACGCATGGCGCTGCAATATGTGTACTTTTCTCGCCAACTGAAGGATAAGGAATAATTATCATAAAGTCTTGCCGGACGCCTTTCGGGCGCTCCGGCAGACGAATAAGTTTCTTTAAGGAACAATAGCGAGGGATAAGGCATGGAATTTCTGCAAGGTGAAACGGGTGCTTATGCGTTTTGGGGCATTTCTTTAGCGTTTTTCGCAGTCTTGTTTTATCTTGGCCGAGTGCTGAAACTGGCCTTGTGGCTCAGGGTCATTATCGCGCTTCTTGCTGGCGGTTTTGCCGGGTTTGTGCTTGGGGACACAGCCAGTGTGGTCAAGCCGATTGGCGATTTATTTGTTAAATTAATCCGCATGCTTATTGTCCCGCTCGTGTTTACGACCCTGGTCGCAGGGGTCATCGCCATGGGCGATCCGAAGCGACTTGGCTCACTTGGGGCTAAAACCCTGACGCTCTATATTTTGACAACCGTTTTTGCGGTCTGTATCGGCCTTGGCTTTGGCACTGTGATCAAGCCCGGCATCGGCGTTGAATACACGGCAGCGACAGCAGAAGACGTCGCCTCTATTTCTGACCGGATTGAAATCGCTGAAAAAGTCGCAGGCAAAGATCAGTCTGGATGGGCGACTTTTGGGGATAAGATTTTGGACATTGTGCCGTCCAATCCGATCGCTGCTTTTGCCAGCGGTGACATTTTGCCGATTATCTTTTTCGCGATCCTGTTCGGGATCGGAATTATTTCTGCCGGGGACAGAACCAAAGGCCTGTCTGATGTGATGGAGGGCGCCGCCGAAGCGATTTTGCAGGTCACGAAATTTGTCATGGAGCTAGCGCCCTATGGCGTTTATGCGTTGATGGCATGGGTGATCGGCGAAAAGGGCCTTGGGGTTTTGGAAAATCTCGGCAAGCTTGCCTTCGCGCTTTATGCTGCCTGTTTCGTCCATATGATCGTGGTCTATGGCGGTCTGATCCGGTTACTCAATAAATTACCGATCACCAAGTTTTACGGCGGTATTGTTGATGCGATGGCGACGGCGTTTTCGACCTCCTCATCGTCCGCAACCTTGCCGGTAACCATTTCAAATGTGACCAAGAACCTCGGCGTGCGCCGGGAAGTGGCTGGCTCGGTCCTGCCTTTGGGCGCGACCATCAATATGGATGGCACCTCGATTTATCTCGGCCTTGTCGCGTTGTTTGCAGCACAAGCCCTCGGTATCGAACTTGGTGCGGCGGAATATGTCGCCATTGCCGCAACCGCGACGTTGGCTTCAATCGGCGCGGCGGGCATTCCTTCTGCCGGGTTGTTCCTTGCCTACACAGTGATGGGCACATTTGGCGTGACCGAAGAACAGGGTATTTTGATCATCGCTTTCATCTTCCCGTTTGACCGATTGCTCGACATGATGCGTACCGTGACTAATATCGCGGGCGATTCAGCGGTGGCGGTGACAGTCGCCAATTGGGAAGGGGCCCTTGATAAGGATGTTTTCCGAGGCGATGCATGACACCCCTTTTGATCCTGACCACGGGCGGGACGATTGATAAAATTCATGATGCCCAGTCGGAGAGCCTGACCTTCCCCAAGGATGAGAGCTCGCAGATCCCGGAGATCTTGCGTATTTGCCGGTGTCATCATCCGCGACTGCAAGCCGTGTTTCAAAAAGACAGCCTGAAGGTCACCGATGAGGACCGGGCCGAGTTGGCCTCGACAATTGCCGCAGCAGACGAGACAGCGATTGTGATCACCCATGGCACCAGCACCATGGGGGAGACCGCGCGCTTTCTTGACGAAAGCGAGATTGCCAAAACCATCGTCTTGACCGGGGCGATGCGACCTTATTCTTTGAGTTTTTCGGATGGTGGTTTTAATCTTGGGGCTGCGATCACCGCCGCGCAAACCTTGCCAGCCGGGGTTTATGGGGTGATGAATGGCCGGGTGTTCAGCGCCGAAAACTTGCACAAGAATTTGGCCGCGGGGCGCTTTGATCTGCCGCCGCAATAGCTTGCCTTTTGCGCCTGTGCGGGGCACGATAGACTATGCTTAAATCTGGGATTGGTTTTTTTCTACTCATTAGCGCGCTCAGCGCCTGCTCAAGCCTGCCAGCGCCGGCGGTCAATACAACAGCGGAGGCTTTGCGCGAAGGCAATTACAAACTCGATCCCAAGCATGCGACGCTCTTGTTCAAGATCAAACATTTTGGTATTTCGACTTATGTCGGGCGCTTTAATACATTTGACGCGACGCT
The DNA here is from genome assembly GCA_036478515.1 of Parvularculaceae bacterium. Classification (GTDB taxonomy): domain Bacteria; phylum Pseudomonadota; class Alphaproteobacteria; order Caulobacterales; family Parvularculaceae; genus CALLVA01. The sequence continues at coordinate 2,525 of JAZGEB010000079.1, forward strand.
CTCCTTTGATCCGGACGATGCCAGCGCTGGGCATCTCGAAGCGCTGATTGATG
>JAZGEB010000080.1:0-2325 GCA_036478515.1 Parvularculaceae bacterium
AAGAAGTGATTGCAGAGGCACCTGAAGCAGAGATTGTTGAAGAACCGGTTCAAGCTGAGCCGACCCTCGAACGTGTCAGCCTTGGTCGGACAGCTGCTGAAGCTGCTGCCCCGGCTATAGCAAGTGAGGTTGAGGCCTTTTTAGAAGAGGACAGCATGTTGACAAAATCCACCACCCAAGCCGCGAGCAGCGCTTTTGATGCCTTGGCAGAAAATATTCGCATTGCCGAAGGCGAAGGCCGTACGCTCGAATCACTGGTTGAGCGGATGGTCGAGCCGATGCTGAAAAGTTGGCTGGATGAAAACCTCTCCCGCATCGTCGAAGAAAAAGTCGAGGATGAAGTTCGCCGGATCGCCAGACGCCGGTAAGCTACAAAATAACAAAGACCTTTTGAGCCGGTCCTGTCACAGGGCCGGTTTTCTTTTGTTCGGGCATGAAATCGATGGTTGAAAAACGCGTGTGTCTCCCGCACAAAACGGATGCAGAGCTTCCTCCTCCATTTATGGGGGAGGTGCCCCGAAGGGGCGGAGGGGGCGACGGTGATTCACCCTTAACGGCAGAATTATTGACGATTGACTGACCCCCTCCGTCAGCTTCGCTGACACCTCCCCCGCGAACGGGGGAGGAATAGGACCGCGACGGGAAAAGATAAAAGATGATCGAGAAGAATTTTGATTTTGCCGAAGCTGAGGCGCGTCTTTACAAGGCGTGGGAAGCGCAAGGCTGTTTCAAAGCCGGCGACAATCCGGATGCGGAAAATTATGCGATTGTGATCCCGCCCCCAAATGTCACTGGCTCCCTTCATATGGGTCATGCGCTGAATAATACCTTGCAGGACGTGCTGGTCCGGTTTGAGCGGATGCGCGGCAAGAATGTTTTGTGGCAGGTCGGCATGGACCATGCCGGGATTGCGACGCAAATGGTGGTTGAGCGGCAGATGGCCGAGCGTCAGGAGCAACCGCGCCGGGAAATTGGCCGTGAGGCTTTTGTTGAAAAAGTCTGGCAATGGAAAGAAGAAAGCGGCGGTATGATCAACCATCAGCTGCGCCGCTTGGGCGCAAGCTGTGACTGGACCCGCGAGCGCTTCACCATGGATGAAGGCCTGTCCAAAGCGGTGCGCAAGGTTTTCGTGTCGCTCTATAAGGACGGGTTGATCTATCGCGACAAGCGGCTGGTCAATTGGGATCCGAAATTCCGCACTGCCATATCCGATCTGGAAGTAGAAAACACCGAAGTCGATGGTCATTTTTGGCATTTCAAATACCCGCTCGAAAATGGCGAAACATATGAGTTTCCAATCGAGCATGATGATGAGGGTAACCCGACGACGTGGGAAACCCGGGATTATATATCAATCGCGACGACGCGGCCCGAAACCATGCTTGGAGACGGCGCGGTGGCGGTGCATCCTGATGATGCGCGCTATGCGCCGATTGTCGGCAAGAAATGTCTGCTGCCCCTATGCGACCGCTATATCCCGATCATTACGGATGACTATCCCGATCCTGATTTTGGCTCCGGCGCGGTGAAAATTACCGGCGCGCATGATTTCAACGACTATCAAGTCGCCAAGCGCAACAATATTCCGATGTATATCCTGATGGATGAAGATGCAAATATGGTGCACGCAGATTATGTGCCGGAAAAATATCGCGGGCTGGATCGCTTTGAAGCGCGTAAGCAGATTGTCGCTGATATTGATGCCAAGGGATTGTTGATCAAGGTCGAAGATAAGAAAATTACCCAGCCATTTGGCGATCGCTCTGGTGTTGTCATCGAGCCGATGCTGACTGATCAATGGTATGTTGATGCCGAGACCATGGCCAAGCCAGCAATTGAAGCGGTCGAAAAAGGTACGACCAAATTTGTCCCTAGCAATTGGGACAAGACTTACTTTCAATGGATGCGCAATATTGAGCCTTGGTGCATTTCGCGGCAACTCTGGTGGGGCCATCAAATCCCGGTTTGGTATGGTCCAAATATAAAAATTGATGGGAACTGTATCTCTGCTCTGGACGATAGCTTGAAGGCGTGGAAGGAAATTCCAGTTTGTGTCGAATCGGAAAGCGAAGCTCGCAATATTTTTGAAAAGAAATACGGGCACAAAATAAAAATTGTGGCACAGGATCAGTACCTCAAGGAGCGAACGGAATTTGTAGAATCGCTGGATGCTGAAATGGCACTTAAAGGTTCTACCAAAGATGTACAAATTCCTGTTTTCCAAGACGAAGACGTTCTCGATACGTGGTTTTCGTCGGCGTTGTGGCCGTTCTCAACGCTGGGTTGGCCCGACGAGACGCCGGAACTCAAGCAGTTTTATCCAAC
>JAZGEB010000081.1:0-20417 GCA_036478515.1 Parvularculaceae bacterium
CGCTGGATGAAACTATCTCCCGTCTCCCCGGCCTGATATAGTGTAATCCCAAAAGACGCAGTCGTCGGTTTAATACGCTTGCCGGAGGTTTTAATGATCAGGTTCGATTTCTCGAAATCCGACCTGATCCGTTCAATCAGATGCGTTGCATCTTCAGTCAGTGTTTTTGGCAGGATAATCGCAAATTCTTCGCCGCCATAACGCGCGACTGTGTCGCTGCCCTTAACATTCTTGACCATCAAATTGGCAAAAAATTTCAAGATTGCGTCACCAATCAAATGGCCAAATGTATCATTCACTTTTTTAAAATAGTCGATATCAGCAATGACCAGAGATAATGGCTCCCCTCCTTCGTCAGCGCGCGCCATCTCTTGCGCCAAAACCTCTTGGAAATGTCTGCGGTTCGCAAGGCTCGTCATCGGGTCCTTGAGGCTATATTCACGAACCTCATCAAGATGCGATTTCAATTCAATAATTTGACTTTGAGATTTTTGTAATCCCTTGTTCAGATTTATCGTTTCACTTCTCATCCGCTCATTATCTTGAATTAAACCAGTCAGAATCACTTTTATTTGATCTGCATCAGGCCCAACTTGTAATGTTGTACAAGTTGATTCCAAATTTGTAGAAAAGGCTTCCGAAGTCTCTAGCCCTGATTGAACCAATTTCAGCACAGCACCTAATTCCAACTCAAAGTTTTTACTTATATCGGCATGGACTTGCTCTGCCTCAGCCCGCTCATTGAAATAATTATCGTGTAATTTCTCAAGCTCACAGGTTCCAATCGTTCCTTTCTGCTCAATGATTGATTGAATTTTTGAATTTAATTCATAATCATACCCTGCGGCATAGGCATACCAAATTTCATAGGCCTTTGGTGTCGGCGCTAATTCATGTTCATGAATATGCGCCAATGCAGTAGCGGCAATTTTCGTTGCGTGAGTAACAGGGTTGGAAGATGGCTGATTCTGACTTGCTTCTGACATTGGCGGGCCTACAACTTTAGAGATGATTTTTTATAATATCCCGCAAAAGTAGTGTTCTGGTTAATGCACTCAACATGATTTCAATAATCGACAGCTTTTTCGGTCTAACGGTGATTTGGGAAAAATACCTGCAAGGTAGGGCGTAAAGCGGGTCATGATAAAAATTCTCGGAGGCATGAACGCCCTGATGCATCAAACTACGCCCATTCGCCTCATATCGATGGGAAAATTTCCGCCCATGTCGTCCAACATTTCATCCGTCCAACGCCTAATTTTATCTCACGCATCCGCCTTATTGGTCTTGTTGGATGATATCAATAATCAACACATCGTTCACCCCTTCACCAAGAACCTCATTCGCCGCTTCAAGAACTGTCGCCCGCAACAGGTCAAAGGTCGTCGGACTGGTCAGATGTTCCTTAAAGGCGGGTTGTCGAGAGAGTTGCAAAATAGACCTTGTAATCGCATCACGCAATTTTGGCTCCATAGAATAGGCTGTATCGATAATACCGGGGGCCAACTCCAAGTTCAAATCGAGTATTACCAGCGAGCGTACCCGCTTATTCTCCATGACAGGAACGATAAATTGGCGGGAAAATTTGAAATAGCTGATACCCTCCCCGCCACTATTATCGCTGCCATGGCCGTTATCGACTTTACCATGCCCCTTGTCCTTTTTGCTTTTTTTCTTTTTGGATTTTCCAAGACCATCATCTTTGGATTTCTTTTTTCCATGTGCCTCTTTTGTTGTCTTTTTTTTATCGTGACCCTTTTCGTCTTTCACATTTGGTCCATGGTCCTTAGTCTTGCTCTCGCTAGAAGTGGTTTGAGACGCCTTAACGTTTTCAGACGGCCGCATCATATCCCCGGCGACGACGCCGCCAACAACAAAGAGGATCATCAATATCTTGGGGAGAATTTTTCGTATCATCGATAAATCCAATTCTAAAATGGCGCTAAAATATTAGTCAAGCGCTCAGCGCGGCGCGGAGCTAACTCTCTGGAAATATCGCCGCGCCCGCCATAATAAATTCTGGCATTAGCGATTTTTTCATAGGTAATTGTGTTTTGGCGACTCAAATCCTCAGGTCGAATTGTCCCGCTCATGGCAAGAAATCTGGTCTCATGATTGACCCGGACCTCTTGAATACCGGTTATCATCATATAACCGTTAGGCAAAATTTCAGCAACGCGCGCAGCAAGACTAAGCGTGATTTTTTCCTGCCGGCTAATGGTGCCGCCGCCGTTTAAACTCCGCTCTCGGTCAAGATCTATGGCCGGGTTTAATGTCGCACCACCAGGCAAAACATTGGCAGCCCATTCCGGCAAGCCCATCAGTGCTGAAACATCAAATCCTTCTTTATATTGACGTTTGCGATTGATCGAATTTGCCATTTGAGCCTCTTCATCAATCTCAATAACAACTGTCAATATGTCCCCCTGCCGGCGCGCACGCCGGTCGCCAAAAAGAGACTGGCGTCCATTGCGCCATAAAGAACCATTACCCGGCATGCTGGTATCCAGACGCGCATAGCTAATCTCGACTGGAGAATGATCAGCCACCGCGCGATAATCATCTTGCGGTTCAACTTTCGCTCTCATGGCACATCCAGATGCGAGACATATCAAGCAAATCAGTATAAAGAAAAATTTCATCGTGTTATCGCGACCTCCCCGGCTGCAATAACCCGGACGCTCAAGACCTTTCTGGACCCATCTGTTATCACTTTGATACGCATATTCTTGCTGCCAGCGCCAAGCGCTCTCCCCTGATTAGTGATGGTCAGGCTACCCAGTCGATAGGAGATCAAGACAATTTCATTGCGCCGAACCAAATCCGGCTCCCTGACCATGGTGAGTGAAAGCCCCGTTCCAGCATAAATTGTCCGTGTCACCTGTTTACCAAAATACAACCCGGCCATCGAAGCAGCTTCAGTGTCTCCCTCACCCACCACAATATTATCAAGCGTGAGTATAGTGCCTTTGGACAAGGTCACCTTCGCTCTGACTTCTCCCGCCCTTACGGGCCCAAACAACGCCATAATGGCCAAGATTAAGGCTAAAAATTTTACCATTAGCGCATCCTCACCATGGTTGAGAGCATTTCATCTGAAGCGGTGATCACTTTGGAGTTCAATTCATATCCCCGTTGCGCTTCAATCAAGTCAGAAATTTCATTGACCACATCAACGCCGGACTCCTCAAGAAAACCTTGGCGCATATTTCCAACGCCATTTTGACCAGGCGCCCCGATAACCGGGCTACCGGATGCTTCCGTTGCTTTGTATAGGTTCCCACCAAGAGCTTCGAGGCCTGTTGGGTTGGAAAAAACAGTCAACCCAATCGTGCCAACCTGCTGGGCCGCAACAGCGTTGCTAAAATAGGCATAAACTTCACCATCCTGGTTAATTGAAACCTGCAGCGCGTCATCTGGAATAACGATACCATCCGCGAGCGGATAGCCTTCACTGGTGACCATTTCGCCTTCCGCATTGCGATTGAAATTGCCATCTCTGGTGTAACCAGCCTCACCTGAGGGCAGCGTGATTTCAAAAAACCCTCGCCCTTCAATTGCAAGATCTAAATCGCCATTACTCTCGCGCAATCCGCCTTGCTCTAAAGACATGGTAACGGCAGACAAACGAACCCCGGTGCCCAATTGTATCCCCGCAGGCACGACAGTACCGGTTTGAGAAGATATGGTTCCGGGTCGTAAAACCTGTTGATAATGTAAATCAGCAAATTCAACGGAGCGCGGCGCATAGGCGGTCGTGCTCATATTTGAAATGTTGTTCGAGATAACAGCAACGCGTTTTTGTTGCGCTGCCATCCCGCTTGCGGCAATTCTAAGAGATTCCATGATTTCACCCTATCGTAATTGTTCAATCGCTTCGATTACCTTACGCAAGCGATCATCATCTCGATCAAGCAGGAACTGTCCTGCCTCATAGCTTCGTTGGACTTCGATCAATCGGCTTATTTCAAGCACAGGATTGACGTTTGATTGTTCCAATGCGCCTTGTTGTATCCGAACATCTTGCGCTGGCTCATAGCCATCGAGCGGCCGCCATAACCGGTCCCCATCTCGGGTCAGTTTTTCTGGCGCCGAACTAACGATGCCAAGGCGGGCGAATGGTGTTCCTGCCGCGCTCATCGTTCCATCACTGGCGATAGCAATATCTGCCGCACCAGCTGGCAAGGCAATTTCACCACCGGTTTCATCCAATACAGCATAGCCCTCTATCGTAACTAAGCGCTGCTCTTGATCGATGATAAAGTGACCGGCCCGCGTCAAACGGATTCCAAGCGGCGTATTTAGGGAAAAAAATCCGTCCCCAGCAATCGCGATATCCAATGGTGCACCGGTTTGTTTTTGTCCGCCTTGTGAAAAGTCAGTATAGTGAGCACCAATCCTGGACATAGATATGCTTGGGGAATTATTCTCAAGCGATATAACATATTCTGTAAAAACGGCGCTCTCGCGTTTATAGGCAGTTGTGCTGACATTTGCGAGATTATTCGCGACCGATCGCATCTCTTGCATAAGACCAGATTGGCGCCCGAGATTGATATAATTTGACTTATCCATCGGCAAGTACTCGTTTTAACACTGGATGGTTGAGTTCATATCGATCGATTGTCTGGCGGATAGATTGCGGCGTTAGTCTCTCATCCCGCACCTTGGATGCCTGTTTTTTGACCATCCGCATCAAAGCTGGTCGATCATCCTGGTCATGTCGTGGTTTGAGCGCACCTGCCTTTTCAATTTGTTCAAGGGAAGCATATTGCCACAGGATGTCGTCCCGCGATGGCGTGCCTTTTTCAAGGAGAGTGAGAGCTGACATGATATCATTAGTTCCAATATATAATTGCGCTAAAACGTCTTTGTCCGTCACATGGTGAGCCAGCGCCATGTCACGACCGGCCTTCGCATTGCCACCTAACAGTAAGGCGAGGGCATAAAGCGCCGCCTCATCTGTGTTAAAATGAGCGGGATTTGACAACAGAGACATAGCAGTATCATCAAGAGAAAAAGCCAGCGCGACCCGCGCACCAAGCAATACCAAGCTTTTTATGCGTTCATACTCATCAAAGTAAGTCCGGTGCTCGACAAACGCGCCAAGAGCAATTATTTGCGGCCCGCTAGCATCTGCACTCAAGGCCTGATAAAGCGCATCGCCGATCAGAGCGCGTTGGCTCGCGATCTCACCAATGGCGGTTGGAGGTTTCGTTCTGGCAAGCTTTATCGCAGCGAAATAATCCCCTCTTCTAGTCAAAGACTGAACCTCCATCGCATTGGCCATCTGCGCTAACGCGCCAACGCCGCGTACTTTGCTCAACCCGTACAAATCTTCCAAAATGATAGAGTCAGATTGGTCTTGGCCAACTAAATAAGCCAGTGCGGCCTCCTGCACCGGACTCTCAAACTCAGTCATACGTTTGATTTTTTCCATGGCAATAACATTTCCCCGGCGATAGTCGCGAATAGACCTCAACAATTTTTCGCCGCTAGTTTTAACCACTTCATCGCCATCGGTCACATCAATTAAGATGTCCAAAACATCATCGGTTAAATACTCGATCCCCGATATGCCAAGTGAAACGGCCATATCCCGACGCATAATTGGCGGTAGTCGATCAAATAGCTCTGGTGCGTCATGCACCATTTGCAAGGCTTTTTTTGAGTACCCCTGCTTCAACAACATGGCGGTCCAGACGATACCATCCGGGCCACACGCGGCTGCCCCGCGAAGAGTGGTGAAGGAGCTTCTCGAATTGCCTTCGAGTAAGCGCGCCATATCCGAGACAATGTCAGCTTGCAAACTAGATGCTTCATCAATCGCGGCTCGGGCCTCTGCATAAAACCCTGCCGCCAGATAAAGCCGTGCTAATTTGAGCGATACATGATCTCGCTGCTCTAGTTGCGGATGGATGAGTTGTTTTTGCAACGCCTCTATTTCATCCATTAGCTTTGTCTGATGCTCAGGGAACGGAATAATCAGCGGGTCGAGGAGTGCGCAATAATCCTGTTTAAGTTTGATATGTTGGCCAGATTGACTAGAGGTTGAGTTCTGCTCGGCATGATGCGTGTCAATGTTAGGTAGTTGTGTCTTCTTTTCCTCTTTCGCGATCTGTGAAACGGCTTCCGGGTCGGCATGCTCTACCTGGCTTGACTGAGAGGCCAACTCGACAAAACCATTTCTCGCCGCATCAGACAACAAGCCTTCAAGACGCAAACGCGTCCTCGCATGGTTTATTTGGGTGACTGGTTGCTTTTCTATCGGTGCAATAGCTGGCGCATCGTGCCCTGTCGATTGCATGGGGGGGGCTACAGGAATTTCGTCAGGGGGCGCAGACAACGCTCCTCCCCCGAAAAAGAGACCAAGCAATATAGCAGTGGTCCGAATCATGCTGCCACCTTTTTCAAATCACGCAAAGCTTCATCCATTTCTTGAAAACTTGGTCGTGTCCGTTTGGGAGAATTACGTCTAGCCACCTCTACGCACATTGCCGGCGGGTGTTGCTGTAAACTGGAAACAATGACTTCACGCACTAGTCCTAAAAAATAATGTTCCTCTTCGCGCAAACTTTGGACCTTCGTCGCAAAGGGGCCGACAATTCCGTAAGCTAAAAAGACGCCAAGAAAAGTACCAACAAGTGCCCCGCCAATCATCTGCCCGAGGATTTCCGGTGGCTTGTCAATCGATGCCATGGTCTTGATCACGCCGAGCACGGCCGCGACAATACCAAGAGCTGGCAACGCATCTGCCATATTTTGTAATGCATGCGCCCCATGCAGGGATTCCTCCCCCATACCCTCCAATTGCTTTTCAAATAAATCTTCAACCTGATGAGAATCATCAAAATTCATAATCATCGAACGAACCGTGTCGCAGATTAATTCAATGGTCGCATGGTCCTTTTGTATACGTGGATATTGCCCAAATAAACTTGATTCCTTCGGGTTCTCAATATGCCCCTCGATCTCAACTGGGCTTTCGCGCAGGATACGGACAATTTCATGCATCAAACAAAGCAAATCCTGATAGTCTGTTTTTTTCCATTTAGGGCCTTTAAAAACCGCCATCAAATCACTACCCGTATGTTTGATCGTCGACATATCATTCGCAACAAGAAACGCCCCGATGGCAGCCCCCCCAATCATCATCATCTCGAAGGGGAGAGAATGGAGAATAATACTCATCTTGCCGCCGGCGAGCGTATAGCCACCGAAAACCATGACAGTCGTGATAAGAAGCCCGATAATACTGGTCATCGGGAGAATGTACTCTGCTTAAGGTTGATGAAAAGTAAATAATACAGCTTTTAGTTGTATTTATACAGGCTTGTCGCCTCGATATTCTGGCAATCGATTAGCAATCATGACACTGATTATATAGGCCTTTTCTGGAGACATATTCGCCATCACCAAACCGGCTTGGTTGCTCTTCATGCCATGTAATAATCCAGCGGCAAAAACCGGGTCCATTTTATCGAATATTTCTGCGGCTTGTTTCGGCTTCATATTTTCATACATCTTGGTCAAATGAATGATATCAGCGCGAGATGTTTTTTCGAGGAGCTTGACTTTCTCATCCATCACCGCCATCGCAATATCAACATCAGCCATGGTTAGTTTCAACTCTTGCGCCACGATTTGTTGCTTCTTATTTTGCTCGGATAATTGTTGTTCTGCATGATCAACCTCCTCTTGTCTTTTTTTCAATGATTGGGCCAATGCAGGGGCAATGCATGAGGGCAGCGTCTCGCCTCCACTCACGCCGGCCTCAGAATTGACTGTTGGATGATTTCCATCCGCATTATCGCTGTCAGAATATTCCACAGCCAGAGCAATGGACCGCCCAAGAATACTGACAGCAAACAGAGTTGTGATGACGGGAAGAACTTTCATGGTCTAAATTTCTTATTTCCTATCGAGTCAAGTTTTTTTGAATTTTCTGCATTTCTCGAACTTGTTGCGTCATTGACAGAGGGGGAGTAGGTGGACACCCAAGCGGCTCATCAATTTCCAGTGTCAAACTATCAATCGCGTAATTAGTTTCTAAAATCAGCGCAACAAGGCTGTCCTCCATCTCTTTATGTTCTTGACTGGTTTTCTTAATCATTTGATCTGCCTTGTGACCCATTTTTGATAAGGACTGCTCTACTTCAGGCAAAAATCGCTTCACATCTTCAATCAGGTTACTTAATTCGGTGATGGAACTTTGTGCTTCGATATGAGCTTTTTGCGAGACATCTTTGGTTTGCGCAATAACACTCGATAGCGAGACGATTGATCTGCCCAGGCCACTTTTTAAATCATGCAAGGCAGCCAAACGACGATTTAATTGCCAGCAAAATAGACAAGCTGACCCGGAAACCAATAGCAGAATGATATCGAATAGATGTTCAAACGGAATTGTCATGTCAATATAAAGTCCGTGATGAGAAGTTTTAGGTAGAATGATTCACCCAAAACTGTTGCCGCCCGGCGCTCAAGTTGAGCGCGCAGTCGGGCCATGAAGGCTGGGTCTTCTAGATCTTGCCCTTCTACAGCGCGCAAATAACTCATAAACACATCGCGCAATTTTGGCTCTTGCTCACTTAAGAGGGCGGCTTGGTCGACCGCCACCTCAAAGCTCAAGCCGATTTTTAAATGTCGAAGACCATCATCGCGTCCGACAGAGACAACCATCGGGGACAAGGCCACAAAAGTGGTTTCGACCACCACTTCTTCTAGTTCATGGGTTTGGCCAGAATAAGCCGCGGCCTCTTCTTCCCCTGTGCCTCCATCGGCTTGCGGCGGATTTTTTTGCGGCAGAAAATAGATCGCCGCAAACGCAGCCGCCCCCGCAACAGCTGCGGTGAGAACGGAGCCGATCAGACCACCACCGGATTTGACCGGGGCCGCGTCAGTTTCCGGTTTTTTAGTCTTCTTTTCCGCCATGTAGCCTTCTCCTTTCAATCCGATTATATGTTTTATTTTTTGAACCAGCCTCATCAAAGCCCCCCAAAGAAGCTGCTCTGTCCTATCCAGATGCGCCACCCAGGGTTGTGTTGATTTCTTTTTGCACGCAAAAGTAAACACTTTGTTAACGCTTTGTTCATTATCGTTAACCTTGTTCGAATCGGTGACCATTGGGAGCTGCCGGCTAAGCCATAGAGTTTCAAGATGAATTTGCTTGTTGTGTGGCAGGACCTGTCACTTCAAAAAAAACTAACCCTGATCGTGGCAATGATCGCCACTGTCGCAGCGATGTCCATGCTCGGCCGCCAAGTCTCGCGCCCCCAACTGGCCTTACTGTTTGCCGGTCTCGATACCGCCGCCGCTGGCGAAGTGGTGATGACTCTCGACAAGCGTCAAATCCCTTATGAGGTCCGTGGCGAAGCGATTTATGTCCCGGTCGGCCGCCGCGATAGTTTGCGACTCGAATTAGCCGCCGAAGGATTGCCTGCCCAAACCAGCGGTGGCTATGAATTACTCGATACGCTGGACAACTTCGCCACGACCTCAGAACTGTTCAGCGCCACCTATTGGCGGGCCAAAGAAGGAGAAATTGGCCGCACCATCATGTCGATCCCTGGCGTGCGCGCCGCCCGAGTACATATCGGGGCAAGCACCAAAGGCTCTTTTGGCCGCCAAACAGATGCGCGCTCTGCCTCAGTCACCCTGACAACCAACGCCCCCCTCACCCGCCAGCAGGCTCAGTCAATACAGTATCTAACTGGCCTCGCCGTTGCTGGTCTGTCTTTTAAAGAAGTTGCGGTCATTGACACAAGCTTTGGCGTCCTTACCGGGCCGGGCATGTCCGGCAGCGGCCCCCTGTCGAGCGAGAGTGATGTCGCAGAGATGGAGCAAAAAATTAAAACCATGCTCGAAGCTAGAGTTGGCGAGGGCAATGCCATGGTCACGATTTCCTATGATCTTTCGCACCAGCGCGAAGCAATCAGTGAACGCCACTTCGACCCTGAAGCAAGTGTCTTGAAATCCAAAATTGTTTCAGAGCGAACCGAAGAAAGCCAAGGCTCAAGCGGCGCGGTCACTGTTGCCTCAAATCTACCAGAAGGTGAAGCCGGGAATAGCGATAGCTCATCCGGGCGCGAAGAAACTCAAGAAACAACGCAATATGAAATTAGTGAAACCAACCGCCAAATTGAAGTTTTACCGGGGAAAATAGAGCGCATGAGCATCGCGGTGTTACTGAATAATCCGCTCGAAGCCAATGCGGAAGGGATCATGATGCCGATAGAACGGCCAGAAGAGGAGGTTTCAATCCTCAAACAACTTGTCATTGATGCCTCAGGGTTTCGGGACACCAGAGGTGATGCCATCACCATACGGAGCATGACGTTTATTGCTCCTCCTGCCCTCGAAGAGGTTGCACCACTAGGGTTTGTCGATCTGTTTATGAAAAATTATCTGTGGACATCCATCAAAGCGGTTTTTCTGGCAGTCGTCGCTTTAATATTAGGGTTGTTCGTGGTCAGACCGCTTCTCGCCCCAGCAGGAGAAGCCCCCGCGATTGCAGAGCTTAACGGAGAAACCGTCCCGGCCGCCACCTTAGTTGATCAGCGCCCGACTGATCCTGTCGAAATGTTGAAAGAGCTGGCTCAGGAACAACCAGATGACGCAGCAACGCTTCTGATGACGTGGCTCGATGATGAAACCGAGGTCGCCTAATGTCGCGACATTTGATGCAAAGCTTACCGCATTTCAGGGTCGGGCCGGCAACAACGCAAGGACATCTGCCCGGTAAAGCTGTTGATGCCGGGTTTGACGCCGGGTTCGAAGCCGGAATAGCATCACAAAAAAATCGATTTAAATTCTATAAAGCCATTATTCGTCGCGCTGATAAGATGATTACCTCTCAACAAGCCCTAACCAAGGAGCGTCATAGCGATGCCCTCCTGACAATATTGCACGCTATTTTACCAGATATCCTCAATACCTCCATTCATCAGCTGATCATTCAACAAATTGTTGATGCTGCACAATCGGCCCTTGATATGACATTGACGGTTAAGGCAACCCCAGCTCTATGCACCGAAATATCACCTTCCTTGACCAAAACAGAACTTCAAAACATCGACCTCGTGCCGGATACATCCCTTACGGATCATGATGTTCAACTGTTGTGGCCTGACGGGGGCTTTGAGCTCAATCTCGATCAGACTCACAAAATGTGCCTCTCCCTCATCAACGAGGCAATCGCTGATACTCAAGGAAACTTACCAAATGACTGAAACACCTCAAGCAAAAGAAGCCCCAACGCTAGAGCGGCGCAGCGATGAAGATAGTAATCAATATCGGCGCTCAATTTTCAGTATGGAAGTCACCGTCAGTGTCGTCATTGGATCTGCACGGTTGAAAATTTCCGATATGCTGAAACTCAAAAAAGACGGCCTAATATCCCTCTCAAGTAAAATAGATGATCCGGTCGAGTTGTGCGCGGAAGGGCGTGTTATCGCGAGAGGCGAACTGATTGAGATGGAAGAAATACCCGGGCAATTGGGATTGAAACTCACCGAAATTGTCGACATTAACGATGCCATGGAAGACTAAGATGTCCCGCCTTTTGATCTTTTCCTTTATTGCCCTCGCCACCATGGCGGTTATGATTGCTCCTGCTCATGCTCAGTTGGGAGTGGATGTCATCGAGCCAAATGGTCGGCTTAGTGCCAATGTCCTGCAACTCTTCGCCATGGTCACCATCCTCAGCCTTGCCCCCGGCATTGCGATGATGATTACGTGCCTACCTTTCATGGTGATCGTCTTCTCTTTCTTGCGCCAAGCGATTGGCTTGCAACAATCTCCGCCAAATATGATGATCATGAGCCTGAGCTTGTTTCTAACATTCTTTGTGATGGAACCTGTGATGATGGACGCCTGGCAAAACGGCCTGAAGCCTTTTCTCGATGGCAACATTACGGAAGCTCAAGCTTTTCAAAACGCGTTTAGCCCGTTTCAAGATTTTATGTTGACCCGTGTCGATCCCGACACGCTGACCCGGTTAGGCAATGCCTTGCCCCATCGTCAAATCATCGACCCCGCCGCACCGCCATCTTCTTTGCTGGTCCCTTCTTTCATGCTCTCGGAAATAAAACATGGCTTTCAAATCGGCTTTGTTATTTTCCTCCCCTTCCTGATTATTGACCTTGTTGTCGCCTCTATTTTGATGGCTATGGGAATGATGATGGTCCCCCCGTCAATGGTCTCACTCCCCTTCAAGGTTGGTTTCTTTGTGATGGCAGATGGGTGGATGAAAATTACCGAAGCTCTGTTGCAAGGATATGCAGGATGAGCAATCTCCCCGCGCAAGTTTCAAGCCCGTCGGTGCCTTCTGTCACGCCATCGCCTGCTTCAACGCACCTAAAACCAGTCGTGCCAAATTCGACCAGCGAGGCTTCTGCCGAGCGCGCCGCCATTATCATCGCCCTGCTCGGGCCTGACATTGCTACCCCCTTAATCAAGCAAATTCGGGATCATCATATTCACCGGTTTCTTGATACTTATAACAATATCCGATTTATCCCACGGCAAAAGAAACTGCACGCTATTGCTGAATTCATCACGCAACTGAAATCTTACAAGGGCGGGCTCAAGGGCGGAAATGAAGCGATCATGAGTGTCGCTAAAGCGCTCCTTAACGGGAATAAACTCAACCAAGATGAGGATGGCCCGCAAACCGATGGCCAAGGAGACGGCCCGTCGACCTGGGAGAAACTAAAACAGCGCAAAGCATCCGATTTAGCCGCCTATCTGCAAAATCTCCGGCCGGAACAATCCGCGATTATCCTCTCTCGTCTCGAGTCCGATCAGGCCGCAGAAATTTTAAGTGAAGCAGACGAGGCGATGGCCGCAGAGATAATTTCTTCTTTGACGCCGCCGCCTACCATAGGCGCCTTGCAACTGCGCGCCATTGAAGACGCGATCACCCGAGATTTTTTGACTGAAGCAAAAGGCGCACCGACAGAAGATGACACAGCTTATGATGCCGTCATTGCGATCATCAGCGTCTTATCAACGGACAAACGAAATCGTTTCTTGGAGCTACTCGCCGAAAAGGCGCCAGAAGCAACGCAAAAAATTAAACAGAAATTGTTGACTTTCGAAAACTTGCCCTTGCGCGCACCGCCAAAAGCAATCCCGATTATTTTTCGCGAAATGGACCCGGCAATATTAGTTCAGGCCTTAAAATATGGCGCTGTTGCATTTTCTGAAACGGTTGAATTTCTCTATAGCAATATTTCAAAACGGATGGCCGAGCAGTTTCGAGAACAGGCCGATGAGCTAGCTGAACTTTCACAAAGCGAGGGTGAAAAAGCCCTGATTGCCATTATCTCGAAGGTCACTGCTTTGGACAATTCAGGTCAGATCGAGTTACAACCTTTGTCTATAGCAGAAGAAGCCAGCGAAAAGGACAATACTGAAGATTAAGTTTTCCCTTCGGGCCGGTGGATTATTGTAAGATCAATTCGGCATGGAGGGCGCCAGCCGTTTTCAAGGCCTTTAAAATATCGATCATCTCTAACGGACTAACACCCAGCGCATTTAAGCCGCCAACCAAATCAGACAGCGACACATTTTCGTGTAATTGCGCAATGTTACCAGGAGCCGCATCCAAGACCTCAATGTCAGTGCGCGGCAGCACGACGGTCTCACCATTTTGCGAAAATGGATTGGGTTGAACGGCAAAGGGGCGTTCTGCTATTTTGATCGAAAGGCTCCCTTGAGCCACTGCGACGGGAGATATTTTTACATCGGCCCCAAGAACAATTGTCCCGGAGCGCTGATCAATCACCACTTTGGCTCGTTGATCCGGCGACAGAGTGACATTTTCAATCATACTGATCATCCGGGCCGGTGAAAAACTTGCGCCGCGTAAATCCAGTTCGACAGTACCCGCATCCAACATTCGAGCCGTTGACTTGCGCAAGCGTGAATTGACTGCCATTTCAATGCGCGATGCTGTGGTAAAATCCGGTGTATGCAAAGCCAATCTGATGGTTTTCATATCGGCAAAATCAAAATTCACTTCGCGTTCGACCCGAGCGCCCGCAGGAATGTTGCCAACGGTCGGAACCCCTTGGGTAATTGACCCCGCATCCCCTTGCGCGCTAAATCCACTAACCAACACTGATCCTTGAGCAACGGCATAGATTTCATTATCAGCAGCGCTCAGCGGGGTCATAATCAAGGTGCCGCCAGAAATACTTTTAGCGTCGCCGATTGAAGAAATCACAACATCTATCTTAGAACCGGCCCGGGCAAAGGGCGGTAATTTCGCCGTCACCAGAACCGCGGCAACATTACTGGATCGAAAATCTTCACCTTCAATGTTGACCCCGAGACGTTCCAGAAGATTCTCCATGGCTTCTTCCGTAAACGGTGTGTTACGCAACGTGTCTCCTGAGCCGTGCAACCCAATTACCAAACCATAACCAACCAAATCATTACCACGAACGCCTTCTATATCAACGATATCTTTCAACCGAACTTCAGCATGAGCCCTCGATAAAAGGCACACACATATAAGCAAACAGATAAATAGTTTTTTCATCTAAAGACCTATAGATAATTTGTCAGGGATAGATTGGAGAGCCGCGCAGTAATCGCAAATGCCGCCTGCAATTGGGTTTCGATTTGGCTCAACCTTGTCGCTGCTTCATATTGATCGCGCCCCACAATCGCTTCAAACGCTTTTGTAGTCACCAAGCGTTCTTGCGAGAGACGATCTTGCGAACGCGTGACTTGGCCACTGGCAACCCCCAGATCAGCTTGCACTTTTATCAGCGCCGCCTCCCCCCGGGTAGAATTTTCAGATGCATTGCGATAAAGCACTTCATATTCCGAAGACGCGGCAGAAAAAGGCCCGTTTTCCAACGCGGCAAAGGTCGCAAGCCCGCGCAACACATCCTTCAAGGAGGTGTCATTTGCCCGCAGAGCGCTCCCTATTTTTGATCCATCAGGTAAAATCACTTGCGCTACTGGATTGCTGCCACCTTGATAAATCGTGGTTTCAAAACCACCAGCTGGATCGTTAAAATAGGTATCAAGCGCGGTGATTGCATCACTCGAATTTGCGGCACTTGCGATTATTCCTTGAACATCCGCCAACAATGTCTCGACTGGGGCCAGCGGCGTGGCCGTCGTTGCATCACCGGAAAAGAGGTTTCGATCCCCTTGCCGAACTCTTAAGACAGCAAATATTTCCGAAAGATCAGCTTCGGCTTCTCTTGATATTGCGGAGAACCCAATCTGATCGCCAATACTCAGCGCACTAAGCGATCGAACGCCGATATTATTCGTGATGTTACGCGTCGCTTCCAAGGCACCGTCGATCAATGAAATACGCCCTTCGACAAGTGCCAATCGCTGCTGCCCGGCGGTTACATCATTGAGCGATTTTTGTAACAGATGCGCATTTCCGATATTGCCACCGGTCGCCACCGTTAAATCCTCTCGCCGTCCGGTGACGGCTTCACGGGATGTCACAGCAAGGTCATTTTTCAAATGCGAAATCGACCTTTGCAGGCCCCTGAAAAAAGTTAGATCTGGTGTTCCAATATTCAACATGATTCTAAATCTCCATCAATATATTGATCATTTGACTGGCGGTCTGGATGACCCGTGCATTGGCGGCATAGGCTTGCTCTATCAACAGTAACGCCTGAACCTCTGCATCCGTATCAACGCCGGTGGCTTCTATTTTTTTGCTGAACAACACTTCCGTCCGCGCCGCTGTACTTGTCGCTGATGCTTCTGCGGATAAGCGCGCAGCGCCAATGACCGAAGAAATACCGGCGACAGCATCAATCACAGAATAATCACCCGAAAGCGTGGTCGCAGCGTTTACCGGACGTCTATCGGTAAAACCCTCAATCATATTATTCAAAATCGTCGCATCGCCGGCCGGGCCAGGACCAAGAGCGCCAATCCCATCTCGAAGACGATGCAAGGCGCCCCCTTGATCCGGGTCCAGCACAACATTTACCTCTATCTGTCCTGCGACCCCGACAGTCGGAGCCGTCAAGGGGCCGCCATTTTGGGTAAACATCCCGGCCTGTCCAACCGTCAGTGTGGGATCAATGGCCGGGGCAGAAAACCGCGAAATTAGATCACCTGCGAGCGCATCAATCTGACCTTGAAACGAGGTCATGATTTTATCGCGCACCGTGAAATGGCCGGCAAGCTCGCCGCCACTTAATGCTTGCCCCGTAGCAGCGCCGGGGGTTATCTCGCTAGAGCCAATGCTCAATCCGGAGACCCGGCCGCTGCCATCGCCATATGTCAATTGCGCTGTCAGCGCACCGGCTGATGAAAACTCTAAATAGCGCGGCGACCCTTGCAGTAAAAATACGCCTTCACGGGTCACCAAATCAATTTGCCCATCAGCGCGGTTATATTCCTTGATCGGGATCAGGCGATTAATTTCACTGACCAATTGGTCACGCCGGTCATAGAGGGCAACAGCATCCCCAGAACTTTCATTAAGCCCGCCAATGGCGCCGTTTAAGCGTTGGATTTCATCCAGCGCCGTATTTACCTGTCTGACCCCGGCACCAATAGCAGCATCGGCGCTTTCCCGGCTTTCATTGACCAGCTCTTGAAGATTTTGAAATTCAGTGGTTAAGGCAGTGGCCCGATCCAGCAACACGCGCTGACTGGCTGTGGATTCAGGCGACAAAGCGAGGTCACGCATCGCCGTTTCAAATTGTTCGTAGGCAGAAAAAAGACCATAGCCCTCACTGGGCTCGCCGAGGCTTTCATTCAAGGAGATAGTTGCATTTGCGATTAAGCCAGCGCGGCCATCAGCAGCATCAGCACTCCGAAATGCGGTTGTCAACCCGCGATTCTCAGCGCGATCAATGCCATTAACGCGAACGCCAAATCCGCGCCCGGTCAGGATATTTTCGGACAATACAACAGAGCGCCTCGCATATCCGGGCGTCGTTGCATTGGCGATATTGCTAGCCACGACTTCGGCCCGGCGCGTCGCCGCGCTCATGCCGCTCGTGGCATTAGTCATTGCTGTGCTGATACTCATGAGAGACCCGTCACCTGTTACCTTTTGATATTAGTTGTTTCTTGCAGCATCTCATCAACCGTTTGGATAATTTTTGCATTCGACGTATAAGCCCGTTGGGTTTCGATGAGATCGGTCAACTCAGATGCAATATCCGTGGTAGATTGCATCAACGCATAGCCGGCTGTTTCACCAACAGGCCCCGTGCCCGCATCCCAAAAATACACACCCCCACTACTTGGAGAGACAGAATATGCCTGGTTATCTTCCGCGGTCAGACCATTCAGGTTAGGCACGTCGGCGACCGGTATTTTGTAAATGATGCGGCGAAATCCAGTATCATAAACGGCCTCAAGATTACCAGACTGATCAATCTCAATGGAGCTTAAATCGCCGATCGGGGAGCCATCTTTGGTCACATTATGCGGCGAGAACGGCGCAGCTAATTGAGTGATACCCGCATTATCATTGAGACGGCCGACGAACAGGCTCATCGGGCCCCCGGCAACACCAAGCGCAACTTCCCCGGTGAGAGCATCATATGTCATGCCGGCTCCAGGCGTGATCGCACTGATCGAACCGCCATTAAGAGGGCTTGAATCAAACGCTAAACCGAAGGACGCAATTGCCGTCCCCGCCGGATTTGCGGTATCGAAAACTTCGACCTGCCATTGATCAGATGCGCCTGTTGCAGGCACTGTCGGGGTGAATGTCATGGTCAGGGTTTGCGACCGGCCTAAATTATCGAAATACTCTGTCGGCAATGTATAAGGGGTGCCAGCGGCGCCGGCTTCGGTGGCATCGGCAGGCAGATTAACCCCGAGATTCATCGCTTCTGTTCTGGAAGCTGTAAACTGATTAATATTGACGTTGACTGGTACCAGCCCGGCACCACTATCACGACTAACATCAACAAAGGTGCCATCCGATTCTGCTGGCCAACCCAAAAGAGCCAATCCACTCTGGGTCCGAAGAAAGCCATTTTCATCGGTTGAAAATGAGCCGGTTGGGGTCAACATCAAGGACCGCACAGCGGCAGATTGATCGATACCAGCAATGTTGGTCACCGGCAGTAGTCCTCTTCCAGAGACAGAAAGATCGGTTGAATTGCCAGTTGAAATCAACGACCCAGTGGCATCAACATTTTTAAAAATATTGGCCCGAACACCGCCAGCAGAATAACGATTTTGTTGCTGGCGCAAGACCATTGACGAAAAGTCGACTTCTGAGCGCTTGTAGCCATTGGTCGCGGAATTCGCGATATTATCGGAAATTGTTGCTAAGCGCGTGGCATTCACGGCTAAGCCCATAACCCCTGCATTGAGGGAAGAAGAAATACTCATGGTGGATGTCCTCCTAGACTATCTACCTATGGTTGTATGTCTTTATGGTTAAGGAAAATATAATGAGCGGGGTCTGGGCTAGTTTTTGAGGATGGTAATACTGATCCGCCGGTTTTCAGCGGCAAAAGGATCGTCAGACCGGGGCTCGCGATCTGCTTTTCCGGAGACTTCACCAATGCGCTGGTCATCAAACCCGCTGGCGATTAAGGCCCGGCGAGCCGCATTCGCTCGATCCGCAGAGAGTTCCCAATTGGAATAAACCCCAGCGCCAAACCCCCGACTATCCGTATGCCCGACAATTTTGAGCGAGTTCGAAATATCTTGAAATGACTCAGAGATGATTTGCAGCAATTCAAGCAAAACCGGATTTGGCTTAGTGCTGGCGAGCTCAAACAAAGCGCCACCGTCTTTTTCTATCAGTTCAATCACTAACCCTTCGGGGGATAGGTGTATTTCGATATGATCGGAAAGATCTGCCTTGCCTACTGCCAATACTTTTTCCAATAATTTGTCACTCTTTTCTTTTAGCTCCGAACTACTAGCTGATTTTTTATCTTTCGCATCGCTCCCCTTAGGGGTCATCGCCTTGGCCCGTTCAATCATCACCGAAGACCCGTCAAGCGCACTCGAGCCCCCGCCAGACTGGCGCGACACGGGAATTGTCGGGTTAAAATAATCAGCCAAGCCCTTGCGTTGATCTTCAGTTGTCGCATTCAACAGCCACATCAACAAAAAGAAAGCCATCATCGCTGTCACGAAATCCGCATAAGCAACTTTCCAAGCCCCGCCATGATGGCCGCCACCTTTGATGATTTTCTTTTTGCGAATGATAATGGGCCGAACCTGCCCCCCCTGTTGGGAGGAGCTACAGGATTTGGATTGGGCATTATTCATCGGCGACGGCATGGGGCGAGACTCTACGACAACACTATTGACCCGCAGTGTAACTTATGGTTGTAAATTATCATTTAACTCGTATAAGTTGTGTTTCCAGGGCCAAAAGGGATAAGAGGCGATGACAGACTCAAACAAATCTGTGTTAAGGCGCAAAATTACCGGCACAAGCAGACTGCCAAAAGAAATTTCGCGGCTTCTGCCCCTATGGCACCAGTTTGGGGAAATGTGCGGCGCTCATTTACAAGGCACATCAACATTGCTCTTATCGCAATGTGAGATCGACCAAAAAGCAGTGACGTTAACAGACTTAGTCGCAAGTTGGCCCGAAACCACCTTAGCTTTTCCGGTAATTGATCAATCTACCACTCCGATCGGCTTTATCTGTTTACCTGAAACCACAGGCTTACCCTTGGCCTTGGACGCGCTGGGACAAATTGACTTGCCCGACACCCCGCCCCTTGCGAATATTTATGATGTCTTTATTTTAATGCCGCTCGTCGCATTGATGCTCAAAGACTTAGAAGGGTGTCTGCAAGAGCAGACCGATGTTGCAACTTTCTGCCCTATATCCCTGACCACGCCGATTTTGCATAGTAAGGAATTAAAACGTCAAAAATTGCCGGAAACACTTCTTCAAATTGATCTAATTCTCTGCGATCCAGAGACAAATGAACACCGCTCGCTATCTTTATTTCTGTCCTTAGCCCTTGCAACGAAAATTGCCGAACAGCTTCCAGAAGCGAGCGAAAATTATGACGTCGACGAAGAAACAGTCGAAAAACTAAGAAGTTTTTTAATCAATACGCCTATTTCAATTTCGGCAGAGCTTGATCAGTTCACGCTGAGTGTCGGGGAATGTTGTCGGCTGAGCGTTGACGACGTGTTGCCCCTGCCCGACACGTCGCTCGATCAGGTTCAGATCAAAGCCCAAACGGTTGATGATGAAGCTCTACTCTCAACCGGGCAACTTGGGATCACTCGGCAGCAAAAATCAGTTAAATTGCATAGTCGCTTTTGCGAAGAATTTTTTGGCTCCATTGAAATTCTTTACAGCACGACACATTAAGCCCCCTCGACCATAGCAAGCCGCATACATGACCATCTGCTTGCCAATTTTTTTATTCGGAATTCGGCAATTTTTGGCTAACCACCTTGCGGTATAA
>JAZGEB010000082.1:0-6646 GCA_036478515.1 Parvularculaceae bacterium
AAATTGGGATGATGATATTGCATTCAGACCAATTGCTGTATCAGATGATACCACTGAGCTATATATGTTATCGAGACGCTCAGACGATGAATTGGTATCCTTAAAAACGTATAATATTGCACAACAAAAATTCACTAAGACAATATTGAGCCACGATAAGCTTGATTTCAATACGGTCATTTTGGATAAAGCCACCCAAAAACCGATTGGAGCGCGGTTTGATAATGATCCCGAAAGTGTCCGGTATATTTCCAGCGCCAATCAACTTCTTTTTACAAAAAACTTGTCTTTACTGAAAGCCGAAGTGTCCAATACTGAATTCACGCTAAGCCTATCTTCTTATCAAGACAGGGATAAAAAAACAGCGGCGTTTATATCTACACCTACTAATATTGGGACATTCTATTTACTGGATAAAGTTAAAAATTCATTAGAGAAAATTATAGATAACAATAAGACCAAAATTGCTGCATCAACGAGACCATTCACATGGAAGTCCGGTGGTCATGATGTTTTTGGGTTTATTACATCACCTCAAAATCGCAGTGATGATGCACTACCAATGATTGTTTTAATTGAGAATAATACCCATTATCGGATTACTCCAGAATATAGTCCGTTGGTCAGTATTTTGGTTTCAAGAGGATATCATGTATTCCGACCTAACTATCATGGTGTGAAGGGGTATGGGCGTCAGTATGAAAAAATAGCTTGGGGTGACCTAGCTAGAACTGGTGTCAATGATATTGTTGCAGGCATATCGGCATTGAACGAGCTGGGTATAGTCTCAAACAAAGGCACTTGCATTGTGGGTAGTAAGTATGGCGGCCTGTTAGCATTACTAATCGCGATGGGCGATGATCCGAATGTGACCTGCGCCGCTAGTATTGATCCAGTAATTGAGCCTGAAGCAGAGGTTCTACTAGCCAAAGCCATTTATGGTCCCAATTCTTATGAGTTCAGAAAAGTTAAGGAGAGAGTTGGCGTTTTATCTGGACAAAGAAACAACCTAAAATTTGGGTCCCTCCAGAAGAGGATAACAGAGATAAAAAACCCATCACTTATTGGCAGTTTAAATTACGAACCGCCTCATTTAGAGGCATTATCCAAGAAAAGCGATATTGTGGAATTTATGGATTATCGCGCCGTAAATAATGGTTTTCATAAAGATAAATCATACAGAACATTTCACGAAGTTATGAGGGTGGAAAACGCAAACCAACTTGAAGTTTTTCTTGCAAAACACCTCGATGGGTCTGTCCGCCAATCAACACATGCTTATTCCAACAAACCATTACAGTAAGCTGTATTTTATAATAATGGCATGACGGCTTAAGTGAAAATCACATAGACAATCGCCGATGACTTCCCTTGATTAGTGATCGTCGAATTAAAGGCGGCCGAAAATTTTGGCGTCCATTCGCATGTTTTCATCTGCCCTTCTGTTGCCGTCACATTGCAAACGCTCTTGTTGCGCCATCCGGCTACCGTCAACGCGACATCCTCTCCGACAAGCGGAACGATTGTCACCTCGGAGATCATGCCAGAGAAATACTCATTATCGGCGCGAACAGTTTCCCCGGGGGCTAATTCAACCCGCCAATAGGTTGGCCCGTAGCCAGGACCCTCCGGGATCGAAGCCTTTTTGCCAGATATCCTGGCATAATCGCGCGCCCATTGCTTGATCAGGTCAGGAGTTTGTTCCCTCGGGGTCGCGCCCATTTTAGCCAAGGTTTGCACATTTGCCAGTAAGGTCGAGGCATCTTTTTGCTTTAAGGCCTTGGTCCCGTTGACGATGGCGCCC
Organism: Parvularculaceae bacterium; assembly: GCA_036478515.1. Lineage (GTDB taxonomy): Bacteria > Pseudomonadota > Alphaproteobacteria > Caulobacterales > Parvularculaceae > CALLVA01. The sequence goes on from JAZGEB010000082.1 coordinate 1,805, forward strand.
GCAAGTTGGGCATGTTGGTCGGTCCGTATCGGGCCGGAAAACCCGCCAGGTTCGGTTTCGCTCTGGTCTATTTCTATTTCTTGGGGCACATCTGCCTCATCGAGATAAATCTCATCATCCAGCTGTGATTGGCTTGCTACAGGTTGTGCCTTGCCAACGACCTGCGGCCGCATTGGCGGTGCCTCGCGCGTGCAAGCGCCCAAGACACTGACAAGACCTGCTAGTAACAATAATCGACTATTCATCTGCCCTACCCCAAGTTTCTGTGATTATTTTTGCACCCATCGGCCGCTGGCGTTTTGCACGCATGAGCCAGCCGGCGCCCGATTGATTAGTTTCTCAGCGGTCAGTTTTGCGGTGACATTAACAGTCACACCATTTTGCTCGGCGAGTTCTGCGTAAACCGCTTTGCGTTGCTGATTGATCGAGCGCATCTCGCGGTTCACTGCCGTAGTGATGTCTGCCCCATCGACAACACCAAGATAGCCATTATTCTTCTCGCCAATTTCGCAATTGGCTTTGGCTTCAGCAATCGTCTCTGATTGGGCGAAGGCGGGTTGAACAGCAACGGCCACAAGGGCGATGATGCCAGTCAAAAATGATTTATAAAAGTTGGTCATGACGGACCTCCTATTTGTTTAATTCGAGGCTTGCAATCTTGCGAGCCTGCCTGAGCAATTGTTCAAGATCGGCCTAAAAAATATCCGGATTATCGGCGATCAGATCTTCGATTTCCCGGTCGAGTTTGATTCTCAGTTCCTGTTCAATTTTCACGTTCAGATTAATCACAATTGGTTTGTCCGGTGCCTGAACCTTCACCGTCGCACACCCGGCCAACATCATGCTGGCCATAAGGGATCCTAGCAATAAGCTTCGATGAAGGGTGTGTCTGCTATCACTGGTCGGTTGTTTCCTGGATTGTCTCACTTTGTTTAAATCCTCCGTTTGCCATTTGGCGATCTCACATCATGCTGCTTGAGCGGGCCAAAGCAAGGCAACGCTATCACGATTTTGTCAGGTACATGCCATTTTTGTGGCCTTTTTATTGGCTTATTTCTACGGCTGCTTTTTTCTATCCGTTTTATTCTTCAATTCTTCGGTCACAATTTCGACGCCGATACTTTGCTGTATCGCATCAAGCACGCGGCGTTTTTCGGCCTGACTGGCTGTGGCTTGCCGGATCAGGGCCGAAAACGGTGCATCTTCGATATTGATGTTATATTTGATTTGGAAGCCATTGAGGACATCATCGCTTTTGCCCTCTATTTTAAGGCCGATATCGACATCCCCGGCCAGAAAGCCATTGATCACTGTATCCAGTTGGGTGAAGTGCAGCTCTTTGAGCGCGCCAAAGGCGATTTTTGTGCCCTCCCCACCTGCTTCAGCCGCCGCATCAAGAGCCTCAGCTTGATAGCGCACAACGCCAGGGCCAACAGCTTTGAGCACGCCATTGACGATTTCAGCCTCGCCGTTCCGAAATACGAGTGGCAACTCACCTTTTAAGCGACCTTCTCCCGATAATCCATTGATATCAAAGAAACTTAACAACTCGGACAATTCGATGTCATCAACGATCAGTTTCACTTCAGTGTTCGTCATATCGAACGGCACAATGGTGTCATAAATGCCTAACACGCCGCTGAACCAAGGCCATTCAGCCCGTTCAATGACAAGGGTCTCATCGCCCGGCGCATGGAAGTCGATCTCGCCATCCTCCAGTTTCAAAGCATCCAGATCAACCAGATCTATCGTCGCTTTTTGCAAACCCGCTGTGGTCAGCGGCACGAGCTTTGAGAATTTGGCCTTGAGTTTCAGCCCACCGGTTTTGGTCACGGCTTGGGTTGGCCCGGCAAAGGTCAGATCATTGAGGTCGATTGCGGCGGAGACGCTCAGGCCCTGTTTGGTCAAGGTCGCATAAAGACCGCCTTCGCTTTCCCCCGTGGCATTTTCGACAAACCCTTTCAACGCCGGGGCGATTTGTTTGGGCTGAAGGCCGTTACGCTCGAATGTCAGCGGGCCATAGATAAAGGCCGCTTCACCAGATGTCGTTTGCGCATCATATTTGCCTTGCACCCGCCCCAGTTTAACCCCGCTTGGGGATTTAACGGTGCCATCAAACTTAGTCATGTCGCCTTGGGTATTTGACAAGCCGCTAAATCGCAGGGGTGACACCATGATCGGGTTTGATAAATCTTTCAGCGTCACATCGCTGAATTTCGTTTGCATTGAGAGTTTGCCATTCGCATATCGTCCTTGCGACGTCCCGGTTAATTTTGCGATTGCAAGCTTGTCATTCAATTTCAGTTGACCATCGCGAAACACCATTTCATATGTGGCTAAATCTTTCCGGGTGGTGAGATCGAGCACGACTTTGGGCGGCGTGCCGGTAAAACTGGTTTCGCCAAATTTACCTGCGACCGAAGCAGCGCTAATATTGAGGCTCGACTGTAGCGCAATGCCTTGCTCTTCATCCTGATCAGAAAACTTGAAGATCATCTGATCTGAACTTGCGCTCGGACATAGTTTAGCATTTTTGAACGCCGCCTGATCGGTGTCAAGGATCAAGACCGGGTGCGTAAATTTCAAGCATTCAGGCGGGATCGTCAGGGTCAGTTCCGCGCTTGCGGGGTGATAGTTAAACGGCAAATCAGCTTGGGTCGTGAGGTTGCGTAATTTTGTCGTGTCGGTTGTGACCTCCTTGATGCCGCCATCAATTGTTAGAGTGCCGATGATTTCAGCGCCATTATTTTCAGAGTCAGTAATCTGCCCTTGGATTGCCAGAGTGCCGGGCACCAATGTTAAGTCATCCTTGTGCCAGCGTTGATGCGCGATTTGGGCGCTGAAGGACTTGCTACCATCCTTGGTGGTGAGCGTCGCCATGGCGGCAATCGGGGCTCTGGTCGCGCCGTCAAATGTGATTTTGCCAGTATATTCAGCATTGGATTTTGTGGAGTTTGGCCCCGCCAGGGTCATCAAAGCAGATCCATCAAAATTTGCCGTCACCCCATTATCAAACACCGAGGTCAAGGCGCTCGGCTCTTCGATTGTCAACGTCTGCCCGTTCCAGGCGCCGTGGATCGCGCCGGTCAAGGCTAGAGTTGTCGCTGGTTTGGGGGCAATTAACGCCATTGCAGGATCGATGAACGGCAGCGCCAAAACCGGAATTTTGGGCGCGGCCATTTTGCCCGTAAACGCTGCCCGTAAGGCAGTCGGATCATTCAGCGCCTCGGTCCATTGTGTGCCGCTCACTTGGCCGTCAAATGTCACATCATCAATCGCTTGATTCTGGACAATGAGGTCAGCTGCCGACAGCGCCTGACTGGAAAAACTGCCATCGGCTTTCAGATCAAGGGCCAGATCAATCTGAGCTGTTTTGAGGGTAACATCGCCAATCAGGATGCCCTCGCTGCGGCCATGTAAATCGATTTTGCCGCCCCAAGCCGGATCATAGCTGCCGGTCAACTCAACCTCACCGGTGCCCTCTGGCGTGGTAATGATGAGCTCGGCGTGGTCAGCTTTCATGATCGGCAAGGCGCTGATTTGATCGTCAGAACTGGACCTGAACCTGTCGACCAAAACCCCGCCCAAGCGCCAGTTTTGGCCATCAAAATCAAGCGGTAACACCGCATTCTTCAGGCTTATCGCCTCGACAGTTCCTTGGCGCAATTGCTGCCAGTCCCAGACAACTTCGATCTTATCGGCCGTCACTGACGGGCTGTCGCCTTTGGCCAGGGTGAGGTTGGACAAGATCACGCCATCAGCTTCAATCCGATCAACATTCAAGTCGATCTGGGTAAACCCAATCTCTTCGAGCCGATCTCGGATGATCCCCTCAACGATGTTGACGCGACTGAAATAAGCGTAAAGCGCGACCCCGATGACAAGCATCAACAGGACGAGAAGAACCCCGACAACAGTTCTGAGCATGAATAACCCTCCGAGCTGTAACATTAGCACTGTCTGCCCGGTCAGTGGCAAGGGCGATTTTGCTGTCATAAGTCATGTGATGCGACAAAATAGACGGATTGTTTATAGGAGATGGTCGGGGTATCATTCGGGAAACATTCGTAAATTCCATTCAACCACCTTCAACTTAGAAAAGATTGCGCTTTATGTTGACCTCAAAATTGACCCGCATTGCTGGCCTCGGAATGTTCACTGTCTTGGTTGCTGGCTGTGGCAGCCTTTATGGCCCTGATGCCCCTGGATATAATGGTCTGATTGTCGCCGGTGATGATGCGTCCGCGACCCTCGGCCGGAAGATGATCGGCTCTGAAGAAGGAACGAAGGGCAATGCTTGGTTCGGCGCGGCGCAGGAAACCCTGACCGCAAACATCGCCCGCAAACGGATTGACCGCAAAGCCAGAAATGTCATTCTGTTCATTGGCGATGGTATGGATCCAACCACGGTCACGGCCGCGCGTATCTATGACGGCCAAAGTAAAGGCCTGCATGGGGAGGAAAATCTCCTCGCCTTTGAAAAGTTGCCTTATGTGGCGATGTCAAAAACCTATTCGACCAACACACAAGTTCCCGATAGTGCGGCAACCGCCTCGGCCATGACCACTGGTGTGAAAACCAAATCCGGCACCCTCGGGGTCAATGATTATGTTGTGGTCGGCAATTGCGCCAGCGCGTTGAAATCGCAAGTAACGGTTTTGGGCGAATGGGCTGAGCGAGCTGGTCTTGCCACCGGCGTCATTTCAACCGCGCGGGTGACCCATGCGACACCGGCGGCGTTTTATGCCCACACCGCCCAACGCGGCTGGGAATCAGATAGCGATCTTTCCGAAGAAGCCAAAAGCGCTGGTTGTAAAGACATCGCCACTCAGATGATGGATA
>JAZGEB010000083.1:0-7927 GCA_036478515.1 Parvularculaceae bacterium
ATTTTTAAGCCCCGCCAGACCCCAACCCCGCCAAGCATCAGAACCAGTAACAAAGCCAGTCCCCAGTTTTGCAGGAATTGCGACACCCCGATGACTAATCTGGTGACAAAGGGCAGTTTGGCATCGAGGGTGGCAAATTGCTCGACGATTTTCGGCACCACCGCGACCATCAATCCGGTGACCACCGCCGAGGCGACAACCACTAACACCGCTGGGTAAATCAACGCGGTCACGGCCTTCATCGCCATCGCGCGATTTTTTTCCAACATATCGGCAAGACGGGCCAAGACCCCGCCAAGATCGCCAGAGGTCTCCCCCGCTGCTGCAATCCCGCGATAGAGCTGCGAAAAAGACCGATCATGTTCGGCCAATGCATCCGACAGCCGCCAGCCTTCCATCACCCGGCCCCGTATGCTGAGCAATGTATTAGCAATCCGGGTCTTATCCATTTGCGCCGCCACCGCTTGCAACGCTTCTTCAACCGTGGTCCCGGCATCAATCAGGGTTGCCAATTGCCGTGTCACCATCGGCAGTTCAGATTTTTTTATCGATACTTTGCGGACATTGGCCGCGCTCGGGCTTTGCGCCACCGGATCGAGCTTTAACGGCGACAGTCCTGCATCACGTAATTGGTTGCGCGCTTGGCGCAGACTGTCAGCACTGAGCGTGCCGCGCTTGGTCCGGCCACTGATATCCAATGCTTCGTAGGCGTAGGAACTCAAAGTCCGGCCTCCTGCTGCACGACCCGCAACACTTCTTCCAGAGATGTCGTGCCTTCGAGCACATGACCAAAGCCGCAATCCGCCAAGCTATCCGTCTTGGCAAAAGCATGATCGGCCAGAGCTTGCTCGCCCGCGCTATCATGAATCAATTGTTTGAGCGTGCCATCGGCAAGGATCAATTCATAAATCCCGATCCGGCCTTCATAGCCGGTCTCATTACAACGCCCGCACCCCTTTGGTTGAAAAATGCTGATCTCTTCTGAACCCGCAAGCCCGAGCAATTTTTTCTCAGCCGGATCTGCCCGATGCGGCGTTTTACAACTCGGGCACAATCGACGCACGAGGCGCTGAGCCATGACCCCGGCAAGGGTCGATGACAATAAAAATGGTTCGACTCCCATATCACGCAACCTTGTAACTGCGCCAACCGCAGAATTGGTGTGCACGGTCGATAGCACTAAGTGACCGGTCAAGCTTGCTTGCACAGCGATTTGTGCGGTTTCAACATCGCGTATTTCCCCAACCATCACAATATCCGGATCTTGCCGCAAAATTGCCCGCAAGCCAGCTGCAAACGTCATCCCGACCTTGGCATTGACTTGGGTTTGGCCAATACCATCCAAGGCATATTCCACTGGGTCTTCGACGGTCAGAATATTCGTACCCGGATTATTCAGCAATGTCAGCCCGCCATAAAGGGTGGTGGTTTTGCCCGAGCCGGTTGGACCAGTGACCAAAATAATGCCATTGGGCTGGGCCAATAATTTCTTGAACCGTTCCAGTGTCGCCCGTGGCATGCCCAGCGTATCAAGGTCGAGCTTGGCTTGTTCCTTATCGAGCAGGCGCATCACCACCCGTTCGCCAAAACGCGACGGCAAGGTTGAGACCCGGACATCGACCGTGCGCGCGCCGAGCGACAGCGATATCCGACCATCTTGCGGCACGCGTTTTTCAGCAATATCAAGCCGCGACATGACTTTGACCCGCGAGGTCAATACCGGCGTCATCCGGGCGGGTAAGGACAATATTTCGCGCAACACCCCATCAATGCGCAGGCGCACGGACAGAGCTTTTTCGTAAGGCTCAATGTGAATATCTGACGCTTTTGTTTTCACCGCTTCGGCAATCAAGGCATTAATCAACCGGATCACCGGCGCATCATTTTCGCTTTCCAGCAGGTCAGCGGTTTTGGGTAGGCCTTCAGCCAAAGCGGAAAGATCTTCATCTTCAGTTGTCGCGATCTCAGCAGAAGCAATGCCGTCCACGGAATAAATTTCTGAGAGACGTCGCTCAAACACATCTTCAGGTAGAGTTTCTATATCAACCGGCCCGCCAGCAACGCGCCGCGCTTCGACCAACGCCCATGGCGAGACATGCCCTGTACCGCGCCGACCGATCACCCCCGGAACGCCCGGAGCGTCCGGCGTATTTGGGAGTGGCGGCGATAAAATAATCAAGCCATGTTCTTTGGCAAAAGCATAATTAACCCGTACAGGTGCTGGCGCTTCAACCGGCAAATGTTGTTGCTCCGTACTCATCTCATTAATCGTGCCGTCCGCCATCTTCTCTTACTCAATCCGCCCGCCGGTTTTGAAACCTTCTATTGTCGGCGCAAAACCCGTGCCAAGATATTCTTCAACAATGCGATCAATTTCTGCTTTACCCACCGGGTAGCGCATCAATTCTTGCCCGCGCACATAATTATATTTGCGCGCTGTGGCGGCATCTGCGGTTTCACGATCATCCAATATGGTTGGCCGGATGAATACCATCAGCGTCGAGTTACGCTTTGTTTTGGAGGAGCTTTTAAACAGATTGCCTGCCACCGGAATGTCCCCAAGATAGGGTATTTTTGTATCATTATATTCTTCCGCATCGCGGATCAGGCCGCCGATCACCAGAATTTGCCCATCATCGGCTCTGGTCACCGTGGTCAATTCTGACTTGTTGATAATAATGTCCCGACCAGCGGATTGTGCATCACGTTGAATACCGGAAACCTCTTGGCGAATTTTCATCCGTATCGTGTGGTCATCACTGATCTGCGGGGTCACTTCCAAAATCACCCCGACATCCTTGCGCTCAATCGTGCGAAACACATTGTTTAAATCCTGACCCAGAGTTTCGCCCGCTGTAATCGGCACATTCTGACCACTGGAAAGCGTTGCCGGTTCATTATCGAGCACGGTCAAAGACGGGGTTGAGAGAACCCGGCTGTCATTATCTGATTGCACTGCATTAAGGATCGCACCAAAAATCGTCCCATCACTATTCTGCCCGCCACCGCCAATGGTCAGCCCGCCAGTGCCGATCAGCGAATTAATGATTGTCGTGACCAGCGGATCATTCGCATTGCCGCCACCATCTTCGCTCAGAAAATACGCCGCCCCTGCTGCTGCAAAAATATTTGGCGAGCCGGTGGGATCGCTATTGGCGATGAACGGTACTGAATTATCGCCAGTTCCAGTCAAGATATATTGGATGCCAAGCTCTTTGACCGCGGTTTCGGAAATATCGACAATGATCGCTTCAATTTGCACTTGCGCTTGACGGATATCGAGTTGCCGGATGACGGACTTGATCGTCTTTTGAGTATCGGCATCAGCATTGATAATCAGTGCATTGGTTTGTTTATGAGCTGAAATTGACGGCTTGCGCCCGCCGCCTGCCGTTTCGCTGGCAATGTAACTGCTGTCGATAATGTCTTTTAAGAGCGGCACAATTTCTTCCGCATCCGCATGATTGAGATAAACCACTCCAAGATCAACATCTGGTACGCCAGTCTCATCCAATTCCGCAATGATCGGCAGAATCTTTTTCACTTCCGCTGGCGCCCCGCGTAAAATCAGTGAATTACTGGCATTAACCGCGACGATCGACAAAGCTGTGCGACGGCCAGCCTCCGGTCCACCACCGCCCGACAACTTGCGTAGCGTATCGGCAACTTGCGCTGCTTCGGTGTTGATCAATTTCACCGTCCGGACAATCGAGGTATCGGTATCAATCCGGCGCACCACTTCGGCCAGCCGATCCATATTCGCTTTCGTATCAACAATGATCAGAGAATTACTTTCAACCACCGGCGTAACAACCGCCCGATCACTGACCAGAGCTTTGAGAGAATTGGCTGCCGTCCGGCTATCAACATATGTCAGCCGCATGATCCGGGTCACATATTCGCCTTTGCCAGCCTTACCAAACCCAGCGCCGCCTTCTCTGGTCGCGCGATCGCTGGCGATAATTTTATACTCGCTCGGGCCCACCGGCACCGCCGCCAGGCCGCTAACTTGAAGCGTCGCGAGAAACAATTCCCAGGTTTCATTTGGAGTCAGGGTTGCGCCTTCGGGAGAATAAATCGTCACAGTCTGTTTTACATTCGGCGCGACTATAAAAGTTCGACCGGTTCGCACAGCGACATCTTTGATCACTTGGCGAAGTTCCGCCTGCTGATAATTCAACGCGCCATGTTGAGCCTGAACACCGCTACTGGTTAAAGCGACAACAAGGCTGGCAAAAACGCCGGTAAAAAAAGTCTTCCAAGTCATTTGATCAAATCCGTCATGCGAAAAGAAACATCAGTAACAGCGCCGCCCCGTGAAAGGGTCAGCCGCAAACTATCATTAGGCGTCATGCCACCCAGAAGGTCAATCAGCGCCTCGGGCTGGTTTGGCGCTGGTCGACCATTGATCGCGGTAATAACATCGCCCTCAACCAAGCCAACTCGCGCGAAAACCCCCGCATCATTGGCGGGATAGACCGCGTAGCCAATGAAAACGCCCTCATTCGTAAATGAAGGCTCTAAAGAGAAATAACTCGTAATCGCGTCAACCATATCGACAATATCGAGATTGTCCGGCAATTGAGTATCGATTGTATCAATCGTGCCAGCGGCATTGCGGCGGCCCTTTTGAACCATGGCTTGGGCCGGGCGAGAAGCCGATAAACGCTCGGGCATATAAAGGCTCTCAAGCACACCAGCGCGCGAAATAATAACATGATCGCCATGGACTTGAGCCAATCCGACGCCGGCCATAATCTCCTCTTGGCTCGCGCCCTGTTTCACCCGGTAAACATTCTGCCCGCCAGTAGCTGTGCCAATAATCGCACTGCCTTGGCCATCGCCATCAGGCCAGACCCCAAACAGAGTTAGGTTGAGGGTCGTTTGCGTGGTCACTTGTCGGATTTGTGGTTTGGCGTCAGGCGCGGGTGCGTGGCCGACAAACGGATCAAACCGGCTAAACACGGCCGCATTAATCGCTGGGCTATTCCCCTCAGGGCCCGGCCCAAGGCGTCCCGGTTGGACGTCCGCTAGCGGAGCCAGCAGCCCGAGCACCAGCCGGGCCACAAGCCAAGCGAGCAGGATGACAAGCGCGATCTCGGCAAGCCGGTGCCAGCCAATCGACGCCGGTCCGGGTTTGCTCCGCTTTGCAGCTGCGTTAAATTTTTGTGCTGGGGTGCTACTCACCTCGACCTTAAACCTCTACATTTGTTGCAATATCAATAGCTTGTTCTTGCATGCTCTTACCCTAGGGGGAGACCGTTTCATAGCTTAGCCCGAGACCCGTAGGAAAATCATTAACCAAGTTGCGATTTTCTAGAGGCTCGTCCTAGCCCCGAATGGCGACACAAATGTGGTCAGTTTGGCTGGATAGAAGCGGCTCAATCGGCCAAATATCTAGCCCTCTAGCTAAAACCTCTATAGGCGGTGAAGATGGGCTTTTTATTCCTCTTACTGTTCGCCTGTGCTCTCGCGATTGGCAGTTTCCTCAATGTCTTAATCCTGCGGGGACCCCACGCCTGGGGATTGGTGGCGCAAGGCAAAACGCCGGACTTCTTGGCCCCGCGCTCGCGCTGTCCTGCCTGCCAGAATAAGCTGGGGGTGAAAGACCTGATCCCAGTGCTCAGCTATGTGTTGTTAAAGGGAAAATGTCGCCACTGCCGCGCGGCAATTTCGCGCCAATATCCGCTCATCGAAGCCCTGACCGGCATTGCGGGCCTCGTCGCTTTGTGGGCTTTTGGCTTGACTTGGGCAGCCCTTGCGGCGTTCACATTTCTCGCATTTTTGATCGCCCTTGGCGAGATTGACCGACAGACCGGTTTTCTCCCGGACTGGTTGACCCTGCCCTTGCTCGGCCTTGGGCTCGGGGTCAATGCAACAGCGCTGTTTATCCCATTTGGGGCGGCACTGATCGGAGCGGCCGTCGGCTTTTTCAGTTTTTGGGCCATTGGCTTGTTTTATCGCAAATTCCGCCATATCGACGCTCTTGGTCTGGGCGATGCTAAACTTCTCGCCGCCATTGGCGCATGGGTTGGCTGGGCCACGCTACCCATTGTGGTCTTGATCGCTGCCGGAGCAGGCTTGGCCGCGGTCGCCATCGCTGCTTTACGCGGCGCCAAGATCACCGGCCAAACCGCGATCCATTTCGGTCCCTTTCTGGCTCTTAGCGGCGCCATTGGTTTACTGGTTTTTTAAAGGCGAAGAGGAGTCGTTTGCTGGGATTCCTCATCCTGAGGCGCTCGCCAAAGCGAGCCTCGAAGGATCAAGCGCACTGCCATCGCACCTTGCGGCGCTAACCCGGCCTCTTTATTGTCCCGCTTCAACACCCCCTAAGGAGAGCTCGCTCATGCCAAGCGCGAAACAAATATTTGATGCCTACCTTAAAACCATGGCGTTGCCAGCGGTCGCAGCGCCGATGTTCATCGTCTCCAATCCAAAATTGGTGATCGCCCAATGCACCAGTGGCATCATCGGCTCTTTCCCATCTCTCAATGCCAGGCCAGAAGAAGCGTTCGACAAATGGCTGGTCGAGATTGAAGAAGCGCTCGATGCTCATAATCAAAAAAACCCGGATCAACCCGCAGCCCCTTTTGCGGTCAACCAGATTGTTCATCGCTCCAATAATCGCCTCCAGCATGACCTGGAAGTCTGCGTTAAACACCAAGTGCCGATTGTGATTACCTCGCTGGGTGCCAGAGAAGAAGTCAATGAAGCCGTACATTCTTATGGTGGCATTGTCTTGCATGATATTATCAATAATCGCTTTGCTAAAAAGGCGATTGAAAAAGGCGCAGACGGATTAATTGCCGTAGCGGCTGGTGCTGGGGGTCATGCGGGTACCTTGTCCCCTCTGGCCCTGATCCAGGAAATCCGCGAGTGGTTTGATGGCCCATTGCTGCTCTCCGGGTCAATCGCCACCGGACGCGCCGTCCTCGCGGCCAAAACCCTTGGCGCAGATGCGGGCTATATTGGCTCGGCCTTTATCGCCACCGAAGAAGCCAATGCCTCCGCCAATTACAAGCAAGGGATTGCCGATGGCAGCATGGAAGATATTGTGTACACGAACTTATTTACCGGGGTGCATGGCAATTATTTGGCCCAATCGATAATTGATGCCGGGCTTGATCCAGCCGATTTGCCCATTGCTGATCCGAGCAAAATGGATTTTGGCTCCGGCGGTGATAGCGATGCCAAAGCCTGGAAAGACATTTGGGGCTCTGGCCAAGGCATTGGCGCGGTCGAAAAAGTCACCTCCACCGCCAGTTTCGTGGCCAAATTGGCAACTGACTATAATGCCGCCAAAGCCGAGTTGGCGGGCTGAGAAAAAACCTTGGGGTTGGTGCCTTGTTTCTTCGGCAAAATCCGTCTTTAAAGGGCGCGAAGTCTGATCTGGCGTTTTTGCGGGCGTGGTGGAATTGGTAGACACAACAGACTTAAAATCTGTCGGCCGTATGGCCGTGCCGGTTCAAGTCCGGCCGCCCGCACCAAAGGCAATTCGCGAAGCGAAATGCCTGGCGGCAGTCGTTTTTCTTAAAACGACGAGAGCCTTTCAACAGGGTTATAAAAGGAAATGCCCGACAGCTTCGCTCGAGGGCCTACTGACAAACCGTCATCCCGAACTTGTTTCGGGATATGATGAGACAGACACATCACTCAATACCCAAAAGATCCGAAACAAGTTCGGGATGAGGGACGTGTGGTGTTCGGGGCCTTCTTGACGTAATTTCAATCCACAGGATTGCAGTTAGGTGATGAAGAATGCTCTAAGGCCAAGAGCAATTGAAGTCGGCTACGACGTTTCCGGATCAGCGCCGACAGCGCGCATTAAGTCGGCTACTTTTTTTGCCAGGGTCTCCAGCACAGCCTGTTCGGGACCGCGGATGACCACCGATACGCCTCTAATTTTTTTCTTGGCCTGTTCCATATT